>JBHBLB010000026.1:0-29687 GCA_041791495.1 Porphyromonas sp. | reverse complement strand
GCCATGGACTCGGATAAGTAAGATAGAGAATCTGGAGAGCCTCATCAATCTTACAAGTCTTGACTTGTCATGGACTCGGATAAGTAAGATAGAGAATCTGGAGAGCCTCACCAATCTTACAAGTCTTTTCTTGTCAAGTACTCAGATAAGTAGGATAGGGAACATAGAAAAACTAACTGCTCTAAGAACCCTCAATCTTTCTTATGCTCAAATTAAAAGTATTGATGATCTGGATGTGTTGCCATTGAAGTTAGAAAATTTGGATTTGCGTGGTAATAATGCTGAGATTGATGTCACTAATCTTAACAACTTTCAATCATTGGGAAGGCTTTATGTGGCTGGAAATACCCTTGTACGGCAGGTAGAAAACGGAGGCAAGCTCAAGTGTCGTTTAATTCTTTCTCCCGAAGAAAATAATTTGAATGATATTAGGCGATGGCTGGCTCGAAAGATAGAAGGAGAGATTACGCCCCAAGTAAAAGTGATGCTGCTGGGGAATCATGCATCGGGGAAAAGTACATTCCTGGACAAACTATGCGAGACGCCCGTACCCACAGATAAGCCGATCCCAAGCACCCATGTGCTTCGTGTGGTCAAGAATAGTAGCCTGAACGCGAACTTTTACGACTTTGGCGGACAGGACTACTACCACGGGGTTTATCAGGCATTCAATAGTTCGGGTGCACTCTACTTACTCTTTTGGCAATCGGGTACGGACAAGAACAGTAAGAGTCAGGACTCAAGGCAGGAACGCATCCTCAACTTCGATCGCAACTACTGGTTGGGACAGATCAATTATGCGATCCGGCAAAAGAGGATAGAGATACTTGATGATGAAAGCAAGGGGAATGTCCTTGTTGTCCAAACCCATGCAGACCGCGATCCTCAGCGAAATCTCAAGGTAGACAACAGGTTGGTCGGGGAGGAGTTCTATCTTGCTTTAGAACGAAAAGGCGACATAAATGAAACCAAAAAGGCGCAAGATCAAGTCGCCTATAGATATCTACAACTCCGTATTAAGGAAGAGATCACAAAACTAAGGGATGGAAATAAAATAGATGTCACTGCCGGGGAGCGTATCCTGTACGACTTCCTCTCTACCAATAGTAGACAAGATCGCAGTGGGTATATAACAATTCAACAACTACAAACAGAGTTGAAGACGCAAGGATACGAAGACAGCCTTGCCTGCCTTATGGGAGAGCTTCATCAGCTTTACCTTCAGGGAGAGGTCTTGTACTACAAAGATGATAAGGCGTTACGAGATATCGTCTGGCTTGACCCGGAAGCAACGGTCAATCATATACATACCGAGATACTAAAGGAGAAGTACATAGGTCAGGGAGGTAAGGTAAAGGTTGAGGATCTTACCACAGCGACAAATAAATACTTAGTCAGACTATTACAACTCGAAAAGGTAATCTATCAGGACGGGGAGGAATTTATCATACCGGGTTACCTGCCTCTTGCAGATGGAGATGAGATGTATGAGTGGCTCAAGCTCGGTTATATCCATCCCGATGTTACGTTGAAGTTCGAGCACTTTATACCATTCGGACTGATCAATCAGCTGATTTGTTACTATGGTCGAGGGGAGAACGAGCTCAAAAAGTACTGGCGAGACCAACTCTTCTTTACGTTGGCGTATAGACCGGTTCACGAAGAGGAGGAGAAGGAGAGCCCTACATTCCCCTTTATGGTATGGATAAGTCTGAACCACGAGCACCTTACCATCGAGGTCTATATCAAAGCAATTGATGAAAGGCACGATAAGTATCTCGCAACGGTACGTAGGGAAATCATGGAAGATATCCTCGATATGTACTGGAACAACCTATCTTCGATAGATGACGATGAGACTTGGAGATCTCGCAAATCCCGACACGAGTACCTGAGGATACACTCCCCCATAGACGATCTCTATATCTCGACCTACGACACTTGCGGTCAGAGTGGTCGGAAGCTCTTTGCCAAACTCTCGGAGATAGACCATTATGACCCGGAGAAAGAAGAAAACGGAACCCACATCAGTAGGGGATACATAGCGGCTTACCCGCTGACGAAGGAGGGCACTTTGGAGAAGGGCAAGCCTCAAGGCATATCTCTCCGTTCATTCCGGCAGCTTACCGGCAACAAACATATCGGGCGGATGAAGAAGATATTCATATCCTACTCCAAGCAGGACGAAGAGGATTTAGGAGTTTGCTTGCAGTTCCTGAAGCCGTTGGAGGATAAGGGCTACATCCAGGTCTACTATGACAAGCTCACGGGAGCGGGAGAGTTCATCCACCCTACTATCCGAAAGGAGATCCTCGACTCGGACTGTATGATCTCCCTTGTGAGCCCGGGCTACCTCTCTACCGACTATATCACGAAGCTCGAGCTGCCTCTTGCCGACAAGGAGGGGAAGACTATATTCCCTTTTGTTATAAAGCCCTGCGTGTGGGAGGAGAACCCCATAATACAAGGGCGGTATGTCTCCCTCAAGGGAGAGACATCCGGCTCTGAAAAGGTCCTCTTTCATGGGCAGAGTGAACGGTATGTGAGCCAAGCCATAAACCACCAGGTATGGAAAAAGTTTGTGGAGGAGTTCAAGAAGAAAGTACTATACCTCTAAACAACATAGTTATGCAACACGAAGAACTAAAGAGACAACAACTGGAGATAGTGCAAGGTGTCATCACCCGTATGGCGGGCAATTCGTTCCAGATCAAGGGATTCACTATGGTGATGGCGGCACTGCTCGGCGGACTTTACGGGGAGCGGCAAGAGATGGTGTACCTCATCCTCCTGATCCCGGTGTGTATCATGTGCGCTCTCATGGATGCCTACTACCTCCAACTTGAGCGTAAGTACAGGGCTCTGTACGATCGCAAGGTCGATCAACTCCAGGATGAACTGACGCCCAAAGAGATCTGCAACATGAGTGTTCGCGGTATCGAGCGTAGCTATTGGGACTGTCTCTTCTCCAAAAGCCTGATCATGCCCTACGGTATCATCCTGCTTTTGGTGGCACTGGTGCTTATCCGGGCATGTGTGGCTGCCTGCTGTCCCTGCCTCTGAGTAGGGTGCGAGTGCCTATGCCACCCTATCCTCCAGCTCCTCCTCCCCCGTGAAGTGCAGCCCTCCTTCCGGTATGCCCGGGTAGCAATCCGAAGAGATCTTGTCCCGATGCGCTTCTAAACTTGTACTTTCCCGCACCTGAAGTGCTTTTCAGGGACCGGTTTTTAATTTTCAGCCGCTGAAAACTACTTTTCCGCCCCCGGGTTATTGCTTTTCAGCCGCTGAAAGCGGTTTCATATCCGGTAAGAGGGAAGATAAGGTGCGGTGAGTCTTTCTCCTTTACTACGGAGCGCGTGTCTTGCTTTCGTATCTTGCACCGATGCGTCCTGCGGATTGAGCATAAACGAAGTGCATCCCGAGGGATGGTACAACCTGATGTCTGTTGTCTCTCCCTCGGGATGCACTTCGCTCTCCGTCGGCAATGTCGTGCCGGGCTCTACGGCTTGACGACGCGGTCGATGAGTCTGATGTGGTAGTCTATCCGCTCACGGTAGATGGTGTCGGCGGATCGGTGCTTCGCTCGGAGCAGGAGGGCCTTGCACCTCTCCAGCATAAGGAAGTGAAGTCCTGACATATCTTTCATCTGGTAGTACGGTATGGAGAGAGGGCTGCGTGCCGACGTCTCCATGTCCGCTGCGTCTCGGAGTGCTATCGTGGTGGGTTTCATGCCGATGCTGTCCATGAGTGAGACGATGTCGGTGACCGACTTCGGAGCATCGGGCTTCGAGGTCTCGTAGATCTTCTTGAGCGATGGAGAGGTGGCGATGAGCGCAGTAATATAACTGCCGGCAAGGAGGAGCTTGGTGTCGGAAAGGAGTCCGCCCCGCTTCACTTCACCGAAGATGAACTGCTCTATCTCATCGACGTACTCCTGCTCGGTATATGGACGTGCAGAGTTACGGATACTTAGGTCCATGAACGGCACCCTGAACATAAGGCTCGTAACGGGCATGCCGGAGGAGTAGATCCAGTCGGAGAGCGAGGATCCTATGCCTGCCCATGAGAGGAGTTCGGGGTTGGTGTCGAACCATGACAGATCTTCGCATGCCTTGAGCACGGCTTTCGTCACGCTCCTTTGCAGCTCGCGCGGTACCCCTACCAGCCGTGGTGTGCCATCAGGCACGTAGTCCCCGTGGATGTATAGCCCTCCGATATAGCCGAACATAGGGGCAATAGTCCCGTAGAAGTAGTCGGAGAAGAGCATCCCGGCGATGTTTTGCTTGAAGACCAGGGGTACGTTGTCGTAACCATACCATCGGGAGGCATTGGCGAGTATGTACTTGAGCTTGGGGGTACGTATCTCGAGGGCACGGAGAGGGTCATTGCCCAGATCGCTTGCCTGACCTCTCGGGTCGCTGATCCGGGGCTCCGAGAGCTGCCTGAACGCATAGCGAGGGTCTCCGATGTGCTTCGTGGCAAGTGCCATAAGGGTACTCTCCTCGTCGCTCCCGAGAGGGCGATACATATACTCTATGGCGAGCTCGTCCGCCTTGCCGATCCGGTCGAGCACAAGCACCACTCCACGCTCACGATCGCCCGGGGCTGCGAGGGTGTTGTATATGACATTGTCCATGGCAGACCCGAGGAATCCATTCGCCTTTGTGAAGTCGGGTGAGGTGATCTCCTCGGGCGAGTAGGCGGCAGAGCCTGCAAAGTTGTAGTCCAGTCCGAGGCTGCGCCCTATCTCCTGTATGGTAAATGCCCTTACCCCATCGGCAATGACCTCCTCAGAGATATCGTAAGTGCGATACCTCTCGTCGATAGCGGACATCTGACACATCCCTTGCTGACGCACGATGTCTACGAGATCGCTCGAGAGGGTGATGTGTGCACTCATGATCTCTCCCGTACGTGGGTCGATGATGTTCTGGGTAGAGATGCCGCGGGAATAGTTCTTGCGGAAGGCTATTGTATTGATCATCGGGTCGTCTGCCCTGAAGGAGCGGTCCCGGGAGTAGGGTATTGACTGTAAGGGACGCCCCATGCCGATGCGCTCAAAGCCATCGTTCCATGCCTCCAATGCGTCATCTATGGCGCTGCGCCATAAAGGAGTGAAGAGGGTATCGACATAGTAAATCATAGAGGTACCGGCGGGGAGGTTCATCCTCGTGACATACTCTCGCGGACGGACGTTATTTATAGTCCGGAAGTCGAGGAACCTTACCGTCTTGCTCCCTATCTCGGGATGAGCCGGGCGTGGTCTCATCCGTACCTCGGGCAGGAGGATGAAGTAGGTGGATAGCTCAGCGGTGACATCGACTCTGTCTACCAGCCTCAGCCCCATCGCAGCAAGAGCAAAGGAGGTGACGGCAGTATGACGAAAGAGAAGCGCACGGTCGTAGACATCGAACCCATCGAGCATGGAGGCGGATCTATTGACCTGAATGTCGTCTACCTTGAGCCAGGAGTCGAAGGTGCGACCTGTGAGGTTGAGCACATCGCGATTGGATGGATCGAAGAAGGAGGTCGCCTCAAAGAGGATCGCCTTGTCGCTCCGCCCCTTGATAGGGAATGCCTTATAGATCGCCCTCTCGGCAGAGAGCGCGAACGCCTTTCGTTGGTTGGGATCTTCCTTGTCGTACACGACTTCGTTCATAATACCTCTGAAGATCACCAGGGAGTCTGTGCGGTCGATCGTCAAATAGACGGGAGGGGCAGCACTTGATCCTGTCAGAGACAACTCGCTGCACCTGACGACCTGTGAGCTAAGGACGAAGTCCCTACCGAAGAGTTCGTTCGGGACCTCAAGGTAGAGCTTGTCCTCGTACCTATGCACAGTCATGAAGCCTGTCGCTTTCGTGTGCTTCCGGGAGTCCTTGAATAAGTCTCCGTATAGCGTCCCCTGAGCGGATGCTACCGCCCCCAGTGAGGAGGAGATCCAGATCAGCAGGCACACTCCTTTATATATATATGATTTCATAAGCGAGGAGGAGATTATTTCAAAGCGTTTTCGATCGTGCGAGATAGTACTTGGTAGTGTGCTCGGACGGCACCGGTGGTGGAGGCGGCACGTGACCGGGCAAGTGCCTTGGCACGCTGAAGGTATGCGTAGATATCTGCCTGTGAGATCTTGGCAGTGGCAAAGCGATTGTCCGGCTCGAACTCAAACCCCGACACTTCGCCGTAAGTGGCCCTGTCTGCACTGCATTGAGGGTGCATACAGATATGGTCGAGCCCGAATGGATCATGCTCATCGGCAAGAGAGCGTTGGGCACCTCCGCCCGTAAACTTACCCATACTCAGGAGCTGTGTTACGAATGTCTCCTGGAGGATCTTCTGGGGTTCGGTGAGACGGGTGGCGGCTTGAGCGGGTGTCCAAACGAAGTCGTAAATCATATCGAAGGCTTCTCGGGACTTGAACGACGTAGGGGTCATACCCTCATAAATGGAAACAACAAAGGGCAGTGGCATAATGCTGCGTGCAATCATCCTGCGAACGGCATCGGCGGGTGAGCCACTGATCGTAATACGTGCACGTATCGGAGCTGTGTCGAGCCAGTCGAGGTCTCCGTACATCTCGAACAGGTAGCGGAGAGCCTTGCGTTGGTAGTCGGCAGAGAGCGGGGCAAAGCGTGGCATCTTGTCGTCATGCTTCACTTCATTTATCTCACTTCCCCCGACATTACCGGATACATGTGAGACGTAACGTATAAGCTGTCCGAGGATGCCATTGAAAACAAATTGATACTGATCCGCGTCGGGTCTGTCTCGTACTATCCAAGAGTCGACATTGGCAGCGATAAACTTGAGGTTCTGAATGCCATATCTGGTAGCATGGATCACGTCATCACCAAGGTCTTCGGCTTGAGAACGAGGGTCGATCGTGCTGCGGAACTGCTGTTTGCCGTAACGATAGACGGGATTGCTCCTGACGGCATCGGTAATCCACCGAGAAGTGATGCGCTCCTCTTCCTCAGGACTTCGGGCGTCAAGCACAGGCGTATAGGTCCAACGTACCAAATAACGATCATACTCTCCGAAACGGGGAGGAGTGAGCTTGACACCTCGCTCCATATCTCCCGGTTGGGCTACATAATTGAAACGGGCATAGTCCATAATGGAAGGGGTAGTGCCATTGACCTGAGTATAAGAAGCAGAGCGCAGAGAATCGACCGGCACTGTATGAGATGCGCCCATATTGTGCATAAATCCCAGGCAATGCCCAATCTCGTGTGCCACAACGTAGCGGATCGCATCCCCCATCCTTTCGATCGGGATGCTTAATGTGCGTACGAGAGGATCGGTCTGCGAGGTCTGGGTAAGGAGCCAATTACTTACCAACTTGATGACATCGTGATATATATATACGGATGCCATGAGGATCTCTCCGCTACGCGGATCGATCCATGATGGACCCATGGCATTCTGAATATTGGTAGGGGCATAGCGCACACAGGAGTATTTGATATTGTCGGGGTCGAACTCGGGATCATCCTTCGGGAAATCGCGTGCGATGATTACGTTTTTGAAGCCTATCGCTTCAAAGGGTTCGTTCCACTGACTTACCCCTTCTCTGATGAAAGGTTTCCACTCCTCGGGGAAAGTGTCATCGATATAGAAGACGATCGGTTTGACAGGCTCGACGAGCTCTCCCCGCATATATGCCGCACTATCTTTGGGTTGGATGTCCCAACGGTTAGCATAGTAGACAGGGGAAGATGACTTAAGGTCATCGGCGAGTTTATTGTATCCCGTAAAGAATACCCCTATGCGATAGTCTGCCAGTCGGGGACGGTAGGGCTTCTCTTTGAGAAGTATGATCGAACGGGTCATCTCTGTGGTGAAGGGTTCGTCCTTGACCAGTGTCTGCCCCTGTCGGTTGGCGAGAGAATAGGTATAGGAAAGTACGGATGATATCGATACGTTATCCTCGAATGCTTTAATACCGGAAATATATGAACCGATGGCATTGAAAGTCTTGCTCAGCCGATACCCCGAATACCCTGCATACGGATCGAAGGGCGAAATTCGCTTATTGTCGCCGACAAAGAAGTCCGTCATGTCGAAGACCACTGCCGTAGAATCAGGATTGTATGCCAGGATCTTCTTATTGTCTATAATGGCAGACATCTTGCTCAGGGCAAGAGCCTTCTCGGCATTGGTGTCCTCCGGGAGGTAGCCCATATCTACCAGTCGAAACTGCACGTGCGTATCGTTCTTGGTAAACTTCACGTGGAGCGGATTGAAAGGCTTGGACCCTACCACGGCATGACCGTTGTCGGATGTCTTCGTAACGGTAGAGCCTATAAGCATCTCCCGATTCATGAGAGACAGAGGCATCTCAAAATAGACCTTCCCTCCCACAAGATGCAGATCTATCATACCATGAACGGACAGATGTTTGGGCTTGAACAGTTTCTCGTAGTCGCTCTCCTTTTTCTGTTCTACCTGCTGAGTCTTTTGCCGCTTGAGACTAAAGAATGATCTCTTCGTTTGAGTTGTCTGAGCAGTAGCAAGGAGACCGGGGATAAGTACCCCGGTCACCAAGAAAAGTGTAGTTTTATTCATATAGATAGATTGTATTATTAGTATCCTATACTTACGACATCAAGCACTTTGCCTTGTACTTCGTATGTCGAAACTTGCTCGAGAAGCAGATCTCCCGAACCGAACCGATCCTGGTCGATAGGCAGCACTCGTACAACTCCCGTACTACCCTTTTCGGAAGAGATTATGACCCCGCGAAGATTAATAGGTAATTGTAGTGCCTTGTTGAATCTGAAATCGTCTGCCTTGGCAGCGTACTCTCCTTGGATGAATAGCTTTGCCTTCGTAATCTTTTCTCCACTCGGGATAGAATACTTTGCGCTTCCTTCCATCTTCATAGTATCACCCATGCCATAAGAAAGAGCATAAAGGGCATCTGAAGTCGCGATATACATGATGTTTTCTTTCTCCACCTTGGAGAAGAACACCGATACCGCAGCATCCAACAATGGTATGGCTGCTTCCGGCACAGCATACTTTGCATACGCCTGGGGTTGGATTTCGGGAGAGATGACAACCCATTCGTTTGTTTCCGGATCACGTTGTCGCTTGAGAGGTTGATACTGTGCAAGTAAATACATTGCATATTTTCCGGAGACTTTATCCTTCATAAGAAAAGAGGAGAATGCGCCCTTTTCGTCAATCTCACAGGCAATGGCAGTAAGGCCAGGTGAATTACTGGGATCGAAAGACTCGGACGCAGCATATTCGTGTATCTGATATGCAGGAGCGTATTCAGACCCTGTGCTCTTAAGGAATCGGAAACGTCCTTGTGCTTCTTCGTACCAAGCCATGGTATTGTAGTGAGCAAGGCTTGTACTATGGCACATAGCTCCGGAGGCGTATTCTATCTCGTCCATCACGTTGTACGGTATGGTAAAAGTCGTTTCGCTTTGGGCGATCTGCTTATAATACCCGTTTGATGTATCAAGTATGAACAAAGCTCCCATCATGAACATATCATTGATGCGAAAAGGTTCGGGTTTATAGACGATAAGGCCGCTCCCCGAATCCCCCGTTGTGCTATAATTCGTCGGGTTGAATCGGACAACACGACCGTCGGTGGTATTTAACCAGACTTGATTGACGTGAGGACGTGAGAAATTGGACGTGATGGTATAAGCCATAGATCTGGCAATCCCCTTGAATCCTCCCTCAAACCTTGAAGAGAGAAGGTTAGGATAGAGCCTTTCCGCCCCGGTATACTGACGGGAGAATACCGGACTCTTGATGTAGGTAAGGTCTGTCGTCTCTCCGTCCGGCGTATCAGCTATAAGCAAACCTCCTATCATGGAACTCTGGACATAGACCTTCCATGAGGTGATGTACTGCAACCCTTCGTGAGAAGTATCGGTCACATAGAGCGTGAGAGTATATGCTCCGGTAGAGATCTCCCTATTGACTTGATATTTGAGATCAAGGGATGTTGAGATGACTTCGCTCTCTACATTGTTCCGATCCGGGAAGAGTGTAAGAGTCCATGTGTATGAGAGTGCGTCCGGATTGGAGTACTTGACCTTGGGCGATAGATTCAATTCTTCGAGATACCCTATATAAATGTCTCCTCCCACGGCAGTCGTATCTACTACAACCTCCTCAATCGTATTGATAGGTAGGGAACTCCGATCGGAATAGCACGAGGAGAGCAACATTGTTATCGTAGTAAACACTGCTAATAGATATAGTCTGTAAGCTTTCATAAGTCAGTATCCCAATTTAGAAGTTAGTACGAGCCTTAATCGGATTTCCCTTATTTAGTCCGGCATCATGGATAAGCGGAGCATCAGGATTCGCCTTGTTATATCTGTCGATATACTCACCGATGATCATTGCATACCCTTTGTATGCCTCGCCTGCCGTAAGATGACGTCCGCGAGGCAGGTACTTGTAGTAAAGGAATTGGGCATTGTTGTATAGCGCTCCGTGTACATTCGGATCATCCCAATCGTCCCAGCCCAAGGCGTCTACGATTACTGCCAAGGCGGCAGGGCTAAAGTAGTCGAGACTTGAGTCGCGAAAGTAAGCTGTACCTTCGATCAACATATTGTACGTTTGTATATGTTGGCTATGGGTTGGTGCAGGGATACGCTTACCCCATACTATATTGGCATTGATGTATTCCGCTGGTCCTGCTGCAAGATCCTCGGAACTTTTTAGTGTGAGAGCGAGAGTGTAGTCCTCTGTTGCCAGTTCCGGTGTGTTATGGAGGCGGACAATGACAGTCCCATACAGCTTACCTTTAGGTATTGATGCCGATACAATTTCGTATGTGCCATCGGGAGCTGTTGTCTTCTCTTTGTTTACTTCGACATTTACTTTCAGATCCTTGTCAACAGGGCTACCTACAAGGACAAGCTGAATGCTGCGGTCATAGCTCTTGAGTGTCTGGTTCGTGATGAACGAAAAACCGGTATTGAACTCCTGTGTGGTATGGTTGTAGCCCGGATCTTCCCCATTGAATGAATTGGAGAATCGTACCGCGTTGTGTACAGTATCGTAGGTCGGGATATCGCTCTTGGTACAAGCTCCGAACAAGAGTGCCGCTCCCACCAGCGATGTGATTAGTTTGTGATATATCGTGTTCATATCTTGAAATTCTCTGTGGTTATACATATATTATTGTATGCGCCCAGATCGCACTTCAAAGAGTGGGTAAGGCACCACATACTGTCGGTCTGTCATCTCTTCACCTTCGCTAAGACCCGGGATGACTGTCTGGCCAAGTCTCTTATAGAAGTAGAACATCACACCCTCGGCGATGAACTCCTTGCGATACTCTTTATAGATCTCATTGTGTATTTGATCCGTTGAAAGGTCGCTTTCAAGCGGAGTATATATACCTCGTATGGTGCGAAACTTATTGAGCACTTCGATAGCACCCGCGGTATCTCCCTCATCTACGAGAGCCTCGGCAGCGATGTAATACATTTCGGGAATGCGAATCATATTTACTCTGTTGCGAGATGTAGATGCAAGTTCTCCCTGGAAGAGTTTGAGTGTGACGAATGTCTGCGGACTACTATTGAATGCCTGTTGCATCAATTTCGAGTAACGCACATCTGTATTTATGCCTTCGAATATCTCTTCTGTCACTTCCGCCGCTATCGTGAGTGCAGTATTATTTTCCCCAGCATAGTCAAGTACGAAGTAGGGTGCGGTCTTCTCATCGAGCTTAGGTATTTGAAGCGCGAAGAGAGCCTCGGCAGTCATTGAGGCATTGCTCTTAGTAATCATTTGCGGAGTAAGGAGTCTTATGTGTGTAAACATAGCATCGCTGAGATAACCTCCCGCTTCGACAAACGATATTACCTCCTGTGCAGCTTCGCGGGCAGCAGTCATATCCATGCCAAACCACGTATGTACTCTTGCCTGAAGCCCTTTCACGGCATAGTAATTGAGGTGAAGCCCCCTGTACCGATAGAATCCGTCTACATTCACATCGTCATAGTAGTCAAGAGTTTTTCCGGAAGAGACAGGATCATACTCCTTGAGGAGCGTTGCAGCTTCTTCCAAATCCTTCTTGAGGTAGCTGTAGACCTCAAGTCCTGTTGCCTGAGGAGTGATCTTTTTGCTGTGCTTTGTCACGTAAGGGATGGTAAGTTTCCCTGATAATTCTGCTCGACGCTTTTTCCAGTCACCGTAACCGTACAGGCGCAAGAGATCGAAGTGTGCGTAAGCACGTATGGCAAGAAATTCTCCTCGAATTATAGCATAGTTGATGGGATTCATCGTACTCTTCTGCTCTTCGAGATAACGCAAGCCTTCGTTTGCATTGGCAATGACATTGTAAAGTCTCGCCCAGGCATTCTCGAATATCGGTGTTACAGTCGTCTGCGCATAGTTGTATTCGTAGATATTACGGGGCTTACTGTCGAAGCTTTTCCTAAACTGATGTCCCATCAATTCGGTAGCATACCAACTGAGGTTCATCCCGTACAGTTCCTCGTCCGCCATTGCCATATAGCACCCCACGAGAGTTTGTTGGAACCCTTCGACAGTTTTGTAGTGATCTTTGGCACGCATTTCAGAGCTGGGTGTCACATCGAACCACTCAGAGCATGATGTCGTCAGCAGAGCTACTGCAATTATAGAGTAAACAATCTTGTTCATAGTCGTTCAGGTTTGGGTTAGAATGTTGCGGATAGAGAGAAAGAGATCTTACGAGCAAACGGATAATTGATACCGCGTTCGACTTGTATGCTTGAGAGTGTTGCCAAGTCATTCATGAAGAATGCGAGACGCATGTGCTGCATACTCAGTTGGCGGGACCATGCCGCAGGGATGTTGTAGTAGAGCGACAGCGATGAGATATGCAGTTCGTTCCGATCTTGGATAAATCTGCTGGTAGGGCGTGTAGAGGAGTTCTCCTGAAACCTCTTATACTTTGTCACTTGTCCCGGTTGTTGCCACCGCCCTTCGAATAGTCGTTTATCCACATTGTTGTTGATGTTTGCGTTTTCTACCTTGTCCACGAGCGTAGTGTTGTACATCTGACCTCCGTAGAGGAAGGTGAAGGTGGCGTTGATTCCTATCCCTTTGTATTCGGCATTGAAGCCTGCATTTCCTCTAACCTTGGGCGTAGCATCGCCTAAAGGCATCAGATCCAGCGGATCATAAGTATAGGTGTAGGAGCCATCACGTTTGATAAATACCTCTCTCCCTGTCGCCGGGTCTATTCCTGCTGAGCGTACTGCCCAGATGGTAGACATGGATTGGCCGTCCTGATACATCGGGATTGGCCGTGTAGCACCCGTCTCTTCCGAGACACGTATGAGGTTGTCATTGTACTCCTTGAGGCTTTCAGACAGTCGGACGATATAGTTTTTATTATGTGCCAGTGCTCCGTAAAGGGTAAGGTAACCGGACTTTGACTGAAGAGCCGTGTAAGAGAGCTTAAGTTCGACCCCCGAGTTGCGGACCAGTCCGAGGTTATCTTTGACTTTCGGGAAGCCGGTAGAGGTAGGGATTGTGAGATCTGTCAGCATATTCTTTGTATCGGCGCGGTAGAGATCGAGGGAAAGAGAGAGACCGTGGATGCGAGTATCGAGACCTATGTTCATATCCATCTTCTGTTGCCACTTGAGATCTTCGTTCGCCATGTTGTTCAGGTAGGCACCTGTGAAGTTGCCGTATACTGAGCCGGAGAAGTACTGATACGTTGCGATGGCGGCACTTGAGTTATAGCTCTGATTGCCTGTCAGCCCCACGGAAGCTCTAAGTTTGAGCATTTTTAGAGGCGCATACGATCTCAGGAATGCTTCTCTATGGATATTCCATCCCGTACCTATGGACCAGCTTGTCGCCCATCTGTTATTTGCACCATAGAGGGACGAGGCACTCGAACGCAGCGTACCGTCAATGATATAACGGTTTTCATAGTCGTACGATGCTGCGAGCAGGATGCTTGCCTCACGATTGATGCCACTGCTCCCGAGAGGTTTCGTACCTTCCGCATACCGGCGTGCGAAGGTGATATCTGCGATCTCGCTATTGGAGAAGCCCACTGCGGTATGCTGGTATGCGCTGTACTTACTCTCGGATACAAAGGCTCCGGCATTCATGAAGAGCCCATGCTTTCCCAGCACCTTGTTGTAGTTGATGTTGAAGTCCCCGGATATGATACTGCTCCTGCCATTTTCCAGAGTATAGCTTCCTCTCTTGTCGTAAGCGTCGATGGAGTAGCCGGCAAATGCCGAGTGAGTGGCAGGTAGGAAGACATTGGCTTCGTTGCGTTTCTCATCTATTCCTACGCGCAAGACGCTGCGGAGTTCCGGAGACATCTGCCACTCTGCATATATATTGTCAGAGATTTGCAGGTACTCGGAGGTAGATGAAGTCCCTATCAAGGCATCATACATGGGATTCGGTTTGCCTGCTTCTGCCCATCTCAGCACCTTGCCATTGATATCCGTTGCCTGAAGGTATGGGTTGAGTATGGCATATTGGTTGAAGCTGCCATAGGGAGAGTTTGTCCCTTTGTTCTTATTTACTGTAAGGATGTTGCGGAAGAGTATGTTGTCTTTACGGTACGAGAGGTTGGCAGTGGTACCGATGGTGCGACGCTGAGACCCCTTCATCGTACCATTTATTTCGTTGTAACTGAAGTCTACAATCCCTTTGAGCGAACGTGCATCTCCTACCTCTACGCTGATGTTGTGCTTGTGCCCCACACCGGTGCGTAAAGGCTTGGCAAGCCAGTAGGTATCTAACCCTTCGAGCACTCTCTTCTTCCGCTCATTGTACAGACGGGTACGCTCCTCCTGACCATCCACATAGCTTGCAGTGTAGACGCCATTGAGGCGTTCGACCTCCAGCTTCTCGCTGCTGTTGGTGAGGTTATAGCTTGTGAGGTCGGGCATTTCGAGAGACAAGCCGCCATTGTAGTAGACCCGCTGAGCATTTCCTTGCAGCTTCTTTGTTTCGATGACGATTACTCCATTGGCAGCTTTCGAGCCGTACAATGCCTTTGCCGAGGCATCCTTCAGGACGGTTACGGACTCTATCCTGTTCATATCCATATCGAGGATTGTCTCTATCGAGGTGGCAAACCCGTCAAGTATGAATAGCGGCATATTCGGATGGTTACGGTACTTACTCTTCAAGTCGTTCACCTCAGTGTCCGGTAGGCTTGATGTCCCGCGCATTGATATTTCCGGCAAGGCGTTCGGGTCGCTTCCGAGATCGAGATTGTCGGGTATGTAGATTGTCGGGTCTATGTTCTTTAGGCTCTGGAAGAGGTTCTGGTTGCCCACCTTGGTCAGCTCTTCGCCGGTGATGGTCGATGCCGAGCCCGTGAATGTCCCCAACTTACGGTTGAAGATCCCCGTCACGACCACCTCCTTGAGGGCTGTCTTGCTCTTGAGTCTGGGGTTGTACCTCAACGCTTCGCTACCCTTGGGTACCTTATATACCACACTCTCCATCCCGACGAACGAGAAGCGTATCTCCACCTCCCTATCTGCGGGGACGGAGATGCTGTATCTCCCATTGAGGTCGCTGCTGGTGTAGTTGGCCGATGATACCTGAAGCACCCCCACCCCTGCTAGGGGCTCACCCGTCTCATCCGTAATGCTCCCCGATACTTCTCGCATACGTGTGGGCTGTGCCTTGGCACTTATCGTTACGATCTTGCCGTCGATGGCATAGGAGAGACCCTTTGCGCCCAGTACGCGTGTGAGGAGAGAGCGTAAGGGCTCATCGGTCGCCTTGACCGTGATACTGCCGACATCTTTCATCTGGTCGGCATTATAGACAAAGTTGAGTCCGGTCTTGTCTTTGAGGATAGAGAAGAACTCCTTGACCGTTACGGAATTGACCTCCAGAGAGACCCGCATCTCACTCTGTGCTGTCCCCGTTGCCGTACTTAGCGGAGCGGGGGTCGATGCCACTGCAAGGGGCGAACCGGAGAGGAGTATCCCGATGCAGAGAGCATACTTGCTGATAGGGGTTCGTAAACTCATAGTGTGTCCATTTATGGGTTAATATATTATGTAGTAGTTAGTTCGATGCGATCATGACATTTTTGCCCGTACGTTTCACCTCTACGCCCGTGACATTTGCTATCGCCCTCAGGACTTGGTCGAGCGTGGAGCTGCGATCCAGTACGCCGGTAAAGCGTAGTTCGGCGACCTTTGTATCGCCAAACGAGACCTTAATATCGTACCATTTCGTGATGACTTGCATAAGTCTCTCGAGCGTAAGGTTATCGAAGGTTATCTGCCCCGAGTCCCAAGCTACATAAGGCGTGGTATCTACCGGCTCTACGTGTACTTCGCTGTCGTAGGCGAAGGCGGCCTTCTCTCCCGGAGTAAGCATCTGTATCTCCGTCGTATCACGGTGAGAGTAGACGCCCACGCTACCGCGGACAAGCACCACTTCGGTACCCTCGCCACGTACAGCCCTTACGTTGAACTCCGTCCCATACTGGCGGACGATGCCGTCATCCGTCTTGATGATGAAGGGGCGGGCATCCTTGGCCACCTTGACATAAGCCTCTCCACGCAGATATACCATCCTCTGCCTTGAACCGAACTGTTCGGGGAAGTGCAGCTCCGAGTCATAGTTGAGATGGACTACCGTCCCGTCCTCGAGTGTCACTCGGAACTCGTTCCGCTCGTTCGTAGAGACGATATACGGAGATCGTGCTCCACCTCGTGCCGAGGCGTTGTGTCTGATCACCTCCTGTACGTCAAGCTGCCCATCGTGTGCGGTCGTGAGGTCGATACGTTTGCTGTCCGCCATCACCATGATCGCTTCGAGCGGCTTGGGCCCTACCTCCATTCCATCTGCTTCATCGCTACGCTGCCACAGCAGTACCGAGGCGGCGACAGCCAGCGGTAGGAGGATCACTGCGGCATACCTCAGTACCCGCTGGGAGAGGGACGGGGTGCGGAGCAATGCTCGCTCGGCAAGCACCCTCTCAAAGCCCTTATGCCTCTTGAATACCAAGTGATCTCCGTATGCTTCGGATAGGTCTCCGCGCTCCTCGATCTCCTGGAGAAGTCTCTGATACTCGGGAGACTTCTCCAGGAGCGAGTGCAGCTCTTGCTCCTCCTGTTCGGTGATTGCTTGCACCATCTTCAGTGCTATTAGTGCTTCGATACGCTTATTGTCAGACATGTTTTTCCTAATGATTGTATTCCTTCGTTATATCTCAAAGACAACTATGAGTGTCAAAACAGTTACAAGGTTTGGTTAAAAGATGTTGTGTGTTCCGATATTTCTCTCCCTAAGTCGGCAAGAGTGCGAGGCCGCCATGCTCTACCCCGGTCGGACTTACAAAATAGGAGTGAGCAATGCTACGGGACAGGCTCCACTCACGTGCCGACAGAAACTTATCTATAACGGGGTGTGAAGTGATTTTCCGGGGCGGAAAAGTAGTGACCGGCCGCTGATTATTATTTTTCCGCCCCGGAAAACTACTTTTCGGGAGCGGAAAACCACTTCGGATGCAGGAAGAGTGAACTTCTTTGCCGCTTCTCCTCTGCTTCCCGTTGTGTACGGAGCCGGAGGATGAGTGCAGCACTTTACTGCCCTCTCCGCTCATCTCTCTCCCGGCATGGGGATGAAGCAGAGGGGTAGGCCTGCTCTGTGAGGTGCGAGAGCGTGCCACATATCTCCACCCTGCTGCACAAAAGGAAGAGAGGGCTGTCTAGCAGTATGCTAGACAGCCCTCTCTCTGTATTGAGATATTGGGACACGGGGGCTTACTTACCCTGCTGTGCCTCCTTGATCATCTTGGCATTGGGGACGATAAATATCTCCACGCGGCGATTCTGTGCACGACCTTCGACAGTGCTGTTGTCGGCAACCGGCTGGTCGGGTCCCATGCCGAGAGAGGTGAGACGAGATGCGTCTACGCCTTGGGCACGGAGGAAGTTGTACACGCTACCTGCTCTCTTTTCGGAGAGAGTCACATTGTAGGCGTGGCGTCCCGTGATATCGGTGTGGCCGATAATCTTGATGTCGGTGTCAGGGTTCTGGATCATGTTCTGAGCAAAGCGGGTAAGCGCGTTGCGAGAGTCGGCACTGAGGGTGCTTGAGTTGGTGGCAAAGAGGATACCGCTGTCGAAAGTGACACGGATGGCTTCGCCTTCATTGACGGTCTCTATGGTTGCTTCGGGCACAGCTTGCTCGAGCTCCTTCTTCTGCTTATCCATCTTGTTGCCGATCACGCCACCTGCGACACCGCCTACTGCTGCACCGATGATGGCGCCCAGTCCGGTATTGCCGAGTGCTTTACCCACACCTGCGCCGATAGCTGCTCCGGCTCCTGCTCCTATACCTGTGCCTTTCGCTGCATTACTTGCGCCACATCCGCTGAGGACGAGGCAGAGAGATAGGAATGATGCTCCTAAAATTGATGTTGTCTTCTTCATAACTTTCTTTTTCTTTCTTCTGATTGTTTGTGTGAAACGTCTTAAATCAATGACTCCGTGTAGGTAGCCTCTGCGTCGAAGATACGTATAAAATCCTCTTCGCTGAGCGTAACCTCCATCTCGTCTCTCTTGATGTTCTTCGTGACATACTGGTACAGCTCCTCGAGATCTACCTCGAACTCATCGTCCTCATCCCCGGTGAGGAAGCCTCTACTCTCCATATAGTCGTAGATAAGGTCTATGACGTAGAGGATGTCGTCCTCGGAAAGGGCGTTGATGGCTGCGCTGTCAGCTGTCTCTTTTCGTATAAATGCGATACAGGCATCGTCATCGTATTCAGCGTCTGTACCTAAAATCTCTTTCTCTTTCATTATAAATTATGACTCTGGTTCCCCACAAAGATAAAAATAAAATGAATACCAAGCTCTTGGGCTTCAGTAGCCTCTGGAGCCGAAGATGCGGGTCCCTACTCGTACATAAGTGGCTCCGTATGCGATGGCTTGGGGGTAGTCGTCGCTCATCCCTATGGAGAGGTGGCGGAAATGGGGACTATCGGCGAAGTACGTGGCACGTAGTTCGCCGAAAAGGGTCTGCATGGCGGCAAACTCACGTCCGATCACGGCAGTGTCGTCTGTATTGGACGCCATCGCCATAAGCCCTGCGATACGTATGTGTGTCAGGGAGCGATGCTCGCCGCTATCGAGAAAAGCTCTGAGCTCATCGGTCCCGAAGCCGTGCTTTGTCTCTTCGCCGGAGATATGCACCTGCAAGAGTACATCCACGGTATCTCTACCGAGCCGTTCGCACTGCCGCTCCACCTCTTCGAGGAGTCTGGGGGTGTCGATGCTCTGTATGGTGTGGACGAAGGGGACGATGTACTTTACCTTATTGCGCTGGAGGGTGCCGATGAGGTGCCATTCGATATCGGAGGGGAGCTGAGGAGCTTTCTCGACGAGCTCCTGCACCCTGTTCTCCCCGAAGAGTCGCTGCCCTGCGTCGTAAGCTTGCCGTATCGTCTCCACGGGGTGGTACTTGGACACGGCGATGAGCTCTACCCCATCGGGGAGCGTCTCCTTTACTTCTCGCAGTCGTGTGGCAATATCCTGCATGATTACTTCACTTCGTATGGGAAGACATCCATAAGGGTGGTCTCCTGTATGGCGGCAATCTCGTAGTCCGCAAGGGTACCTTTCATCCCTTTGTTTATACCGTCGAGAGCTTCTTGTAGGTCATTCGCCTGCACAAGCATCTGTACGTACTTCTTCTTCTCTACGCCTGCCTTCTCGTCAAGAGAGATAAAGCCGACCTTCGCTTTGTAGAACTTGTCGGACTTGTCATCGAGGAAGACTTCGGCGAAACGTACTTTCTTGATATTGTTCATCACAAAAGTGCCTCGGCTCTCTACCATCTGTGTCATGCGGGCTTCGGCTTCGGTGAAGCTCACAGCGTCTACGAGGTAAGACTCGCTTACCTTCTTCATCATTCCTTCTTGATTAACTTCTTTCTCGTATGTGAGTTTGCATTCAAACCAATTCATACTCTGTTGTCTTATGTTATGGGTAAAATAGTTACTGGGCTGCGAGCTCTGCTGTCGTCGTAGAGCGTAACCCGGCTTCGCGGATCAGGGAGGAGAGCTTGACACCTCCGTCAAGGCTCGGGCAAGCGTCCGTGATCACACAGATGCGTTCCGTGAGACCGTGCGCCATGAGATCGCTTATAGTGGTGTGGACACATACATCGCCTGCAATGCCCGCCACGTAGATTCTCTCGGCTCTACGGAGTATGTCGGGACAACTATCCGTAAATGCACTGTACTCGTCCTTGTCACGAGCAGTGCCTTTCTCGATAAACGTGATGGACGTCTTCGCTTCGGCATTGCGCAACGATAGGGCTTCGAAGAGCACGGAGTCTATCGCTGCGCCCGAAGAGTACTTAACGCAGTGCACCGGCCACGGACCTCCCTGCGGCAAGAAGCTAATGTGATCGATCGTATGACAGTCCATCGTGACGCATATCTCGTCAGCGGGGATGTGCGGAAGCGCATATACCAACCTATCCATCCCGTCGCGAGCTTCGGGGACCGGCAACGTGCCGTGGATGAAGTCGTACTGCGGGTCGATGATGAGTAGCACACTTGCGATGGAGGCTTGTACTACGGGGGGCTCCGTAGCCTGTCCTTCCGTCTGCTTTTGCGTACATCCTGTAAGTACAAGGCAGATAACGGCAACGATCAAGTGTAGAAGTCTCTTCGTCCTCTTCATAGCTTTACTTTCTTTTTATGGTGTGGTTATTCAATAGATGTCCCCTTGGCTTTGAGTTGATTGATAAGAGGGTTGGCATACATGTTCAGGATCGCACGGGTGAGGAAGTCGGTATCCTTGTCCTCCATGTCGATCTTTTCGAGGCGGGAAGCGAGATAGGTCTCGAACTTTTCCCGCTCTTTCGGGCTGTACATCTCCTTGAACCTGTCGCTCCCATGCAACATATCGTAGGCTACATAGTTACCCGGATAGATGCGGTAGCACTTATGTATCGCAATATCTATGGCTTCGGCGATGCGCACGAACTGTTCCTGCTTATTGGCACACCCGACGGTCAGGTCGGCGAGATCGGGAAGCTCCGGCGCAAAAGCGAAATGTACTCGTCCCTTCTGCCCGGAAAGTCCCTCTTGCATATTGAGATAATCGTCGAGCATACTCTTTTTGTGTTCGGGGTTTATCCGCTTCTGGAGCATCTCTTTTGCCTTGAGGTAGTCGCACGGGTCGTACTCGTACGAGATGGCGAGCGGCACAATGTTGAGGTCGGATAGGCTCTTGGCTGCATCTCCCTCACCACTCATCGCAAGCATCTTCAGCATCGCCGGCTGTGTCCTGTCGTCAGAGTCCTTGGCTCGTCCCTCTCTCTGGGCGATCCATACCGATTCCTCTCCGCTGTTTATAGAGTGACGGATATAACGAGACAGGAGCATCGACTCCTTCAGCATCTCTCGCACCGATGGAGATCTCTTGACAATGAACGCATCGCATAGCCTTACGAGCTGTCTTATCCACGGACGTATGAGGAGGTTGTCCCCAATCGCGATCCTCGGAAGTCCTTTGAACGCATCGTAACATATGACATTGAGGAACGCCGAGTCCAGTATGATGTCTCGGTGGTTCGATACAAATACGTGCTTACGACTATGATCGAGCCCGCTCTTTCCGGAAGATGTGAGTGAAAAGGTCGTATGCTTTGCGAGCTTGTTCATGACATGGAAGACGACTTTGCCCTTAAAGTCGGCAATGCTCCCGATACTCTCTATCAGCTCTTTGCGTTTCTCGTCCGACAGCTCCGGGAGAAAGCTTGTCAGCAGAGCAACAAACTCCGGGTCCTGCATCAGAGAAGAGAGGGCCGGTCTCACTTCCCGATCGTAATAGGGTCTTATATCGTCAAATTCAGGGGGCAGTATGTGTTGAGTCGAATCCATAGTGTTATCTTTTCAAGTTATAGTTGATGATCGAAGTAAGTACCTTTCCCATGTCGAGCCCTGCCGCAGAAACCTGCTGAGGGATAAAGCTCGTGGCAGTCATCCCGGGCGTAGTGTTCACTTCGAGGAGCACAGGCTTTCCCTCCTCTATTATGAAGTCCACACGGATGATGCCGGAAGCCGCGAGGTGCACGTATATCTCTCGTGTGAGGTCTTGTATGCGAGAGGTAAGTTCATTTGAGATACGGGCGGGGGTGATTTCCTCTACCTGACCGTTGTACTTCGCATCGTAGTCGAAGAACTCATTGTGACTCACCACCTCCGTGACCGGGAGGACATGTATCCCTTCGGCATCCCGGTAGCAACCGCAAGTGACCTCCGTGCCACTGATAAGGTGCTCTACCATCACCTCCGACCCCTCCTCAAATGCCAAAGCTATCGCAGGGGCAAGCTCTTCGACCGTTGTCACCTTGGTCGTTGCCACGCTCGAACCACCATCGTTAGGCTTCACGAACGCCGGCAGTCCCGGATCCACCGCGAGCACGATGGGGCGTATGGGGTCTCCGGGTCGGAGTCTTACCGAGCGAGCTATGTCTATCCCGAAGCTGCTTAAGTAGCGATTGCAGACATACTTATTGGCAGTGAGCGCGCCCGTGAGCGTAGGGCAGCAGGAGTAGTGTATACCAAGCATATCGAAGTAGCCGGTCAGCTTGCCGTCCTCTCCCGGAGTACCATGTATGGTGATGTATGCAAAGTCGAACCCTGTGCGGACTCCTTCCGGGGTCACGAATGAGAAGTCGTTTTTATCTATCGGCAAGCGCACCTCCTCCCTGTACATCACCGACCACTCATCTCTCGTAATGAGGACGGGGAAGATATTGAACGGTGTGCCTTGAAGAAACGTCATCAAGCCCTTCTGACTCTTAAGCGACACTTCCAGTTCGCCGGAATACCCTCCGGCGATGAGGGCAATGTTGGGGTAGTTGTTACTCATTGTTGGATGGGGGTTGGGGGTTCAAAGTTCTTGAGGTTCGATATTTCCCGAAGTGACATACGCTCTCCACTTGTCGAGGAGCCGGTTGAGATCGTCGGGCATAGGGGCTTCGAAGGTCATCTCCTCCTTGAGGACGGGGTGGTAGAAGCCGAGCAGCTTGGCATGGAGAGCCTGACGGGGGCAGAGCTCGAAGCAATTCTCCACGAACTTCCGGTACTTGCTGAACCGATTGCCTCTCAGTAGTTCGTGTCCCCCGTAGCGTTCGTCGTTGAAAAGGGTATGCCCTATCGACTTCATATGAGCACGTATCTGGTGTGTGCGTCCCGTCTCCAGCCTGCACTCTATACGTGATATGTAGCCGAGGCGTTCCAGCACCTTGTAGTGCGTGACCGCAGGCTTGCCTATCTCCCCATCGTATGGGAAGGTGGTCATCTGCATACGATCCTTGGGGTCACGAGCGAGGTTGGAGCGTATCGTGCCCTCATCCTCACGCATACTTCCCCATACTACGGCTTCGTAGAGACGGCGTGTCGTCTTGTCGAAGAACTGTGCCGAGAGGTGCGTCTTCACCTCAGCCGTCTTGGCGATCACGAGCAGTCCGCTCGTATCCTTGTCTATCCTATGTACGAGACCCAGGCGGGGATCGGAGGGATCGTACGTAGGATCGTCCTTGAGGTGGTAAGCTATGGCGTTGAGCATCGTACCGGTGTAGTTGCCATGTCCGGGATGTACGACGAGTCCTGCCTGCTTATTGATCACCATCACGTAGTCATCCTCATAGACGATGTCGAGAGGTATCTCCTCGGGTAGTATCTCCAGCTCGTAAGGAGGTCGCTCCAGACGGAGGGATACTACGTCGAGCGGCTTGACCTTATAGTTGGCCTTGACGGGACGTTGGTTAACGAAGATGACACCCGCCTCGGCAGCCTGCTGTATCCTGTTGCGAGAGACGTTGGGCATCTTGTCTACGAGGAAGCGGTCGATACGGAGGGGCTTCTGCCCCCGATCTACCGTGATGCCGAAGTGTTCGTACAGCTCCGGCTGTGCCTGCTCGTCATCCTCCTCGAAGAGGTCGGACGACAGGATTTCGTCTTGCTCTATCATCGCTGTGCTTTAGAACCAATTTTCGTCCTCGGATTCGTCCATCAGTTCGGGCTGAGCCTGATTGTCATTGAGGATCATAAGCATGGGGTCGTTGGATGATACCACAAGGACAAGGGGGGTATTGAATGGAAGCTTCTCTCCCGGCGATACAGTGCGACCATCCTGAGTGCGCAAGTAGAGTGCCAGGTCGTTGTGCGAGCCTCCCACATACTGCACCGTGATCTGCGTGAAGCCTATGGTTTGGAGTGTCGCAAGGGCTTGTCGCATGGAGATCTCCCGTATCTCCGGCACTATACGCTTCATCACACTCACCGTATTGATCACCACATAGATGGCGCGCTCTCGCTTGATCTTGGAGTACACTTTGGGTACCGTCTCCACGATGGCTCCGGGCGTAGCTTTCTCATCGTAGACAGAGTCCGTGACATTGATATACAGATTGCTCTGCGCCAGTAGGGTGGCTGCCTCGTCCACCGACATCCCGATGATGTCCGGTACCTGTACTATATCGTTGTGTCTGGTATAACGCTGCAACCACGCAAGCGTTACCCATATCACGATCAGCACCAATGCCGCCATGAGCGAGAGGTTGATGAGGAGGACCTTCCACTTTTTCTTCTTCGGCTTCTTGGGTTGCTTCTCTTTATTATTCTCTTCGATAGACATATCTCTTATATTACCTATGTATTCCTTTCCGCATTTTTCCATTCAAAAGTAGCCATTTTTCAAGAAACACCCAATCGTATGTCCAAAAAAGAAACCCGGCAACACTCTCCTCCGTGCGCGGCTCTCATCATCTCTACTCCCCCGCTCTCCGACGGAAATAGGGGGACGAAAAGCTGCCGGCAGTAGGGAGAGATGTTGTCGATGTCGGGACAAGGGGTTTGATCCGTCGTGGAAAACCACCTTTCTGCCCCGGAAAAGTAACCATCAGCTCCTGAAAACTAATAACCCGCCCCTGAACGCTACTTCATATCCGAGTGCGACAAAGTCCTCTCCCGGACCCTTGCCTATTGCTATCGGGGGAGAGAAAGGAAGAAGGTCACACCCCTTGGATGAGGGGTGTGACCTTCCCGTACGAGATGATGCACTATCAGAATGTGTAAGACAGACCGAGCCCGAAGACTTCACGGAGCTGGACGCGTGGTCCTGCCACATTTCCGTCTTTGTCCACGCTCTTGATGTCATCGTCATAAATGAGGTTGGTCGTGACATTGGCGGTGATGTACTTGCTGAGCTTGCAGGCAAGCATTACGTCCCAATTGACATCGATATTGCCGGGATTGTTATTGTACGCAGTGAAGAGCGATAGCTTCGTCACGAGGTTAATATTGCTCGTGATGTTGGTGGCATAGTTTGCGACGAGCGAAGCACCAAGTTCGGCAAGTACCTTCTCGCCGGCTTTCACTCCGTATGCACCTGCGTCGGAGAGAGCTTTGTCGGTTACGAATGTCATCTTGCCGGTGACGGGAGAGATGAGGAGGGAGAAGTTGTCGCTCGGCTTGTAGTCCGCACCGAGGGAGAGGGTAAGGTAGGCAGGGGCCATAAAGTTAGAGATGTAAGCCTCTCCCTTTTGCTTGGCTGTCGCCGATGCGTACCCTTTGGTGAACTGAGTGAGGAAGTCTCCGAGGAACGCGGCATTCCAGTGCTTTCTGAACTCATATCCCACTTTACTGTTCAGGTTAAGTTTGTCGAGACTCTTCTGCCATTTGGTGGTCGAGGTGTAGGTCTGCCCGAAGTCTGTCACGAGTCCGTTGTCCCAGCTCCACTTATCTTTCTTATAGTTGGCACTACCGTTGAAGTAAATGTTCCAAGCCACGGAGTTCTCGCCACCGGCAGCCCAGTTGGTGAGAGAGGTTTGTGAGAGGTTGATACCCCCAACGTTCTTGAGTGTCCAGTCGGATGTCTTCTCTTCCTGTGCCGAAGCGGAGAGGACTACTGCGCCGGTAAGCGCAAGAGTGTAAAGTAATTTCTTCATTGTCTTTTGTATATTTCTTTGTGGAAACATTGTGTCGGAAGCAAAATTAGATAAATATCTTCAGATACCAAGCCTGCCCTCCGATCTTAATACAAAAGCGGATGCCCCGAGTCCTTCGACCCGACGCACCCGCACAACTATTGTCTAAGCTACGAACGCGTTGCTTAAGCAGCAAAGTAAACCATAAGGCCCCCGAGGATGATGTACCCTAAAGCGTACGGCAGAGCCGAACGTAGGATCTCTCCGTCCTTGCCGGGCATATTGCAGGAAGCTGTGGCAATCGCGATACTCTGTGGCGATATGATCTTGCCTCCGGTGGCTCCTGTCGTATTGGATGCTACGAGCCAGTTGGTGTCGGCATAGCCAAGCTGCCCCGCCACATTCGCCTGGAGCTTGCCGAAGAGGATATTGGACGAGGTATCGCTACCTGTCACGAAGGTACCTATCGCACCGATGAGTGGAGCAAAGAGCGGATAGTACTGCCCGGTGGCTCCGGCAAGAGCCGAAGCAATCACTACGATCATACCTGCATAGTTCATCACCGAGGCGATGGAGACAAGGCTTAAGATCGTGATGATGGTCTTACTGAGGTTCTTCACTGTGCGGGCAAGGATAACCATAAGTCTGCCAAAGCTGAGCCCCTGGATAAGTCCGCCGACAATCGTACCGAGGAAGAGCATCAGACCGGCATTGGATAGCCAGCCGAACGCAAAGTACTTGCCCTCGGCATATATAGGCAGGTGTACCTTGGAGACAAGCGTGCTGCGGAGGAACTCATTCACAGGCTTCACCAGCGGACCCGAGATGATGATGAAGAAGAGGATAAAGAAATACACGCTCCATGCCTTGAAAAGACGTCCGGCGGTGTACTTCTCCGACTGCCCCTCTTCGCCACTTTTCTTCGGCGCAAAGAGTCTTGCATATATAATGATGGCGATGATGGCAGCAACACTACCGAGGATAGCGGGTGTCTCTGCTCCCAAATACTTGGCCACAGTGTACTGAACGACAAGAGAGATACCGCCCACCCAAAGGGAAAGAAGGATATTCTTCACCAAAGCCTTACGGCTGTGGTCGGTGAGTGTTAGGATCACGAAGGGGATAAGTATCATCAGCGGAGAGAGCTGAAATACTACCTTGGACGAGATGTCGCATATATCTGCCTGCGTAGCTACCCCTGTGGGCGCAACCTCATTGCACAGCGTGATCACAGGGACCCCGACCGCCCCGAAGCCGGTAGCGACACTGTTGGCAATAAGTGATACAAGCGCACTGAACCCGGGCTTGAACCCAAGAGAGATAAGTATCGCTGCCGGGATGGCTACTGCCGTTCCGAAGCCTGCCATACCCTCAAGAAGTCCTCCGAACCCCCATACCAGCAGGAGCACCATTACCCCTTTGTCGTCGGTGAGAGAGGTAAACTGCTTTTTGATTACCTCGATCTCTTTGCTCTCAAGTAGTACGTTGTAGCTATAAATAGCCATAAGGATGATGATAAGGATCGGGAACGTTGCTTTGAGCAACCCCTCAACAAGGGCCCAACCTACCCCTCCTTGATAGTATCCTTCGGGAGCAAAGTCCAATGCTTGCGGTAGAAATGCCGCAATACCAAGCGTTACCATAAGCGTGATGAACGCACTCTTGTATCCTGCCATCTTGAAACCCAACATGAGAACAAAGAGTAGCAGGATCGGGAGAATAGATAATATTACTGCCATAGTCTGTTATGTTTTTGGTGTATATTACGGACTTAATGAATGAGGAAAGGGGAAGTGGCTCCTTAGACAAGCAACACTACGGCTTCTTTTGCCCCATGCGCCCCCTTGACGAGTGCCTGCTCGATGTCTGCCGTCTTGGATGGCCCGGAGATAAAGCCACGGAACTCCCCATGAAACTCCCGAGGAACTCTCTTGTAGGCATCGTGCATCGTGTCCACAAGTTCGCTCTTGTCGAGGATAATGAGTATAGACTCGGAGATGAAGTATATGGCACGGTGCTTGTACTCTTGCTCATAGTACACTGCTCCGTTCTCGCACACACCGAACTTCCCTCGGAAGATTACGAGATCCGTACCGTTGAGGTCCTTCGGCTTTTCCGCATCGTCGGGATTGAATGTCGCACAAGTGACCTCGGGAAGGTTGGATGCGATCGACTTCGCATCCGGGAATAGTCGTCTGACTGCCTGGTCGATGCTCTCCCCCGGTTCGAGCTCTACCGCCAATCCTCCCACACCTGCAGAGATTTCTTTGAACTGAGCGATCTTGTCCGGGTAGGTAGTCTGCGGGATATTTATCGTAGGCTTCGGGAACACTTCCTTGGTGTTCTTCTTGAGACTCTCTAATATGTATTGCTTACTGTCCATATCTGTAAAGTGATGTGTGCGTTATTTGTGATTTTTCTTCCACCAAGTGTTGAAGGATTCTTTGGCAAACTTCGGAAGCTCTCTCTCTGCGCCCCAGGCGTTGAGCCCGTTGTAAACAAAGGCGCGAGGCATCTTATTGACAAGCGGAGCGAACTTCAGTGCCGTGTAGAATAGGTTCGGACTTTCCATAAGCATCTTCATCCCCTTTGCCATGACCTTTTTCTCCTTGTTGGCGACCCCGAAGCGGTCGAGCTTCTGACGCCATATGTAAATCTGTTCGCCGAGATCTATCTTCGCCGGACATACGTTGGAACAGGAGAGACAAAGTGAACATGCGGAGACATTGCCGCTATACTTTCGTGGCTCTTTCAGCATCCCGAGATTGACACCTATCGGTCCGGGGATGAAGTAAGAGTATGAGTAGCCGCCGCTTCTCCGGTAGACCGGACAAGTATTCATGCAAGCGCCACAACGGATACAGTTAAGCATCTTGCGATGTTCCCGGTTCCCGAGGATCTCACTACGGCCATTGTCCACGATGATGAAGTGCTGTTCGCCTCCTTTGTGCGGGTGTCCGAAGTGTGAAGTGTACGTAGTGACCGGCTGCCCTGTCGCAGATCGTGCGAGAAGCCTCGTAAAGACTCCGAGACTTTCCAGGTCAGGGATGATCTTGTCTATACCGAAAGCCGTGATGTTCAATCCCTGGCAAGCCATACCCATATCGGCATTTCCTTCGTTGGTACATACCACAACCTCTCCCGTTTCCGCGATGGCGAAGTTGCCTCCGGTCATACCGGCATCGGCATTGAGGAAGTCTTGGCGCAGGGCTTTGCGGGCCTGATGGGTAAGATATGTAGGATCGGAGTTGCCCACCTCACTACCGAGTTTCCTCTCGAATAGCTCTCCGACGATCTGTCTCTTGAGGTGGATCGCAGGCATTACGATATGGCTCGGTTTGGCTTCGAGGAGTTGGAGGATGCGTTCACCCAGGTCGGTCTCGATACTTTCGAATCCCTTTGAGTGTAGATGGTGGTCAAGCTCGCACTCTTCAGAGAGCATCGACTTGCTTTTTACCAGTTTTTTGGCGTTGTGGTCCCGGAGGATCTTCTCTATGATGTTGCGGTACTCCTCTTCGTCCTTCGCATAGTGTACGTGACAACCATTGGCTTTGGCATTGCGTTCAAACTGTTCGATCAGTTCGGCAAGGTGAGAGGTGCTGTACATCTTTATGGCTTGAGCCGCGTTCCTTAGCTCTTCCCACTCGGGGATGTTCTTACTCATCCTGTCACGTTTTAGGCGTACGAGCCACAACGTTTGGTCATGCCATGCGGCATTTTGCTTATCACTCAGGAACT
>JBHBLB010000025.1:0-11468 GCA_041791495.1 Porphyromonas sp. | reverse complement strand
GTCGGGGTGACTGGATTCGAACCAGCGACCACACGCCCCCCAGACGTGTACTCTAACCGGGCTGAGCTACACCCCGAGAATTCAGCGACAAAGGTAGTGTTTTATTTTGAATGGGCAAGCAGTCGGTTTCTTTATTTGGATCAGTCTCCGACATCATCCTATATAATATTGAGTGTGGAAGCAGGGCTGATGAGTAGAGTATGTGTCGTTCATTCTGTGTAAGTCCGGTGTTTTTAGTATAAGGATAAGGGTTGTATAGGTATAAAATAGAGGGGCTCGAGGTATTTATGATGAAATTTATACCTAATTGTAGGTATGGGTAAAGATATTAACCCTATATTTGTACCGTAAATAAGATGATGAGGCTGAGCTCTTATCAGGAAACGAAATACAGAATTACTAACTCATAAACTTTTACTTGTTATTATGGCACACTTAATCAACGACACTTGCGTGGCTTGCGGTACTTGTATCGACGAATGTCCTGTATCAGCTATCTCTGAAGGGGATATCTATGTGATCGACCCAGATACCTGCATCGACTGCGGTGCTTGCGCAGCCGTATGTCCATCAGAAGCTATCGCGCCTGAAGCGTAATCGAGCGTCCGCATGGCGGACTTGCCGAAAGGTATGGGAGGGGGCAGAACATCCGTTTCTGCTCCCTCCCTTTTGTTTGTCTCCACGTGCCTGTCTTGGGAGCTCTTTTCTTGAGTCATCGAGCGGCAGAGTCCGCTTGAGGTGATGTCGAGATCGGGGAAGGTAGTTGACGATTCCCGCATCTGAAGTTATTTTCCGGAGCTGAAATTTAGTTTTCAGCTCCTGGAAATCAACAACCGGGGGCTGAAAACTAAATTTCAGCTCCGGAAAATAGTTTCGGATGTGGAAGCAGGGAGGTTTGTACCGGAGTGTTTCGCTTTCTTTGACGCCGCCATGGTATCTTGCCGGGGAGAGAGCTGGCTGGGAGCGTCCGGAGTCGGGCTTTTGCTTAGTTGGACGAAAAAACCTAACTTTGTGAACATAACAACATTGCGGAATTGTATTCATAGCATACATAATGGCAGCAAAGAAAGTATTATACCTAGCACAGGAGATTCATCCATATATAGAGGAGAGCCTCATTGGTAAGCTCTCGCAGCAGCTCCCCCAGGGCATTCAGGAAGCGGGTTACGATATCCGTACCTTCATGCCGAACTTCGGTACCATCAACGAGCGGCGCAATCAGCTCCATGAAGTGATACGTCTCTCGGGGATCAATCTGGTCGTGGACGACAAGGTCCACCAGCTTATCGTTAAGGTTGCGACTCTGCAGTCTGCCAAGATGCAGATATACTTCATAGACAACGTAGACTTCTTCAGACGAAAGGGTACAACGGTGGACGAAGCGGGCGTACTGTACGAAGACAATGTGGAGAGGTCGGTCTTCTTCCTCCGAGGAGTATTCGAGACGATAAAGAAACTTCGTTGGATCCCCGATATAATACATTGCCAGGGATGGTTCACAGGTCTTGCGCCGATGTACCTGCGCACGCTCTACAAGGACGAGCCGGAGCTGGCGAACGCTAAGATTGTCTTCTCCGCCTTCGATACTACTCCGCCCAAGCCTTTCGGCGAAGAGATGACGAGAGTGCTTGCTTTCGACGGGATCACCTCCCCATTGCTCGATGGCTCGGTGCTGGACAAAGAGAAGTTCGTAGAGCTGGTGCTGACCTATATCGACGGGATGATCATCTCGACGAAAGAGATAAGTCAGGGGCTGCTCGACGCTATCCATAACTCGGGAGTACAGTACCTCGACTATCAGGAACCCGAGACCCTTGTCAAGGCAGTGTCGGACTTCTACGAGTCTTTATAGCGATATTCAACAACGGATCTACATCATATCAAGATATGAAAAGGCGACTATTCAGCATCCTGTGCATTACTCTTCTGGGTGCATCCCTGCTCTCTTCGTGCGATGATCGGAGCAATGCCCTCGGCATAGACGCTATGCCGGACTACACCAAGCTAACAGGTCTGAGCCAAGACTATACCATCCAGTGGGCTACGCTCTCTGCCGATGTCACGGACAATGCGGACGGGAAGACGACCTCATACAATAATATATATGTGACATCCCATTACGGGTACGTAGGAGAGATACCGAATAAAGAGTACGGTATGATACGAAGCGAGTACTTGACGCAACTTTACTGTCCTCCGGGCTTTAAGTTTGCCGAGACTCCCATAGACGGGAAGATAGACTCTGTCTTTCTCTCTCTCTACTATACCTCATATACGGGTGACTCTATCGCACCGATCTCTGTCGAAGCATACAGACTGTCGAAGACTCTTCCGTTCTCTAAGTACACCATCTCCGATGTGAGCGAGTATGTCTCCGACGAGATGCTCGGCAAGGTATCGTACTATGCCGGAAGAGGACACGGTAAGACCACCGGAGGAGAGACGGTCGTGGCGATCCCGTTGCCTGTCGAATTGGGACAGGATATCTATGATCGAAGCGTAAAGGGCGATGCCGTCTTTGCGAGCCAAGCGGCTTTTGACAAGTACTTCCCCGGAGTGTATGTCACCACGGGTGCAGGGACGGGAAGCATCCTACGTGTCCTGCGCACGGCACTTACGATGCAGTTCAAGGCCGAACGCACGGTGAAAACATCGGATGGTAAGAGAGATTCGACCATAATTGTCTCTACCCATCAGCAGCTTTCCCATACTTCCGAGGTGCCACAGCTATCAAGGTTTGAGAACGGAGGGCTTGATCGTCTGATAGCTACTCCAGCATCGGACAATGTGAGCTACATCAAGTCCCCGGCCGGAGTGGTGACAGAGCTCACGATCCCTACGGTAGCGATCAAGAAGACCCTTGATGAGGCGGCGAGCGATGTGGAGAGGGTCATCAACTCTGTCCCCCTTATACTCTATGGCGAACCCCAAGGGAGCGGAGAGTATGACCTGTCGCTGCCTGCCAACCTTATACTCCTGCCGAAAGACTCTGTCGCACGCTTCTTCGAGCAGGAGCTGACAGAGGTCAATTCGCCTTACACAACGTATATCAGTACAAGGACAACTACCGGATCGACTTCCTATATCTTTGGCAACATCGCTTCGCTAATCAACAGGCATATCTCGGCTAATCCGGACAAAGACCTTGTACTGAGAGTAATCCCGGTAGACCGTACCACGAGCTCTACGTCGTCAAGTAGCAGTGAGACGGTATCGACCTCTATCTCCAACTTAGTACTACCTTCGGCAGTGAAGCTCAGCTTCTCGGGAGATAAGGCTAAGATAAAAGTAATCATGACTGAGAGAAAGAAAGGCAGTCCATTCTGATTCTCTCTACTTCTCGGAATATACAGATACGGGAGAGCATACCGATGGACGAACCGATCCCACAGGTATGCTCTCTCTTTGTTTCCCGACAAGCTGTACAGGATATATGACCCCGTTTCTCGAAAGCATAGCACAGCACTTCTACTCTTGCCACAAGGAAGAGCTGCACCGATACCGCTTCTTCATGCCCAATAGACGGTCAGGCATCTTCTTCATGCATTACCTGCGTCGCCAGATGGGGGACGAGGTGCTCTTCGCACCGCGTATCACCACTCTCAACGAGTATATATCTACCCTTTCGGCACTGGTAGAGGGCGAGGAGCTTATATTGATCTTTGAGATGTACAAGGTGTATTGTGAACTGTCGTCAGAGAAAGGGGTGGAGACAACGTTTGAACAGTTCTATCCGATTGGCGAACTTATCCTGAGCGACTTTAGGGACATAGACAAGCACCTTGTGAATGCAGAGAAACTCTTTACCAATCTTTATGAGTTGAAAGAGATAGAGGGAGACTTGAGTTTTCTCGATGAAGTGCAGCGAGAAGCCATATCCGGCTTCCTCAGACCCATACCTGTCAGAGGAGAGGAAACGAAAGCTATGCTTAAAAGTTTCTTGGACTTTTGGGCGAATCTCTATCCTTTATACACAAAGTTTCGGCAAAACATAAAGGCAAAAGGGCTTGCTTACGACGGGATGCTCGTAAGAGAGCTGTGCGAAGATATAAAGAGTGAGACTGCCCCTACGGATAAGAGCGGATACATCAACGTCTTTGTCGGACTCAATGCCCTTACCCCATGCGAACATATTATACTCCGACACTTCAAAAGTACTACCGAGACGCTTTTCTATTGGGATTACGAGTCTGAGCCCTTGCGGGGAAAGGGACTGGCGGCATACTTTAGAGAGCGTAACCTGTCCGATTATCCCGAGCCTGATGGTGCAGACGAGGTGATACGCCCTCAGGTCTCGCTTCTTCCCGAGATAGAGGTCACAGCTATCCCCTCCGCAGTGGCACAGACGGCATATATCGGCAACCGTATCAAAGAGCTGCATTATGCCCAACCCGATCTCCTGGAACGTATGCGGGTTGCTATAGTCTTGCCCAACGAACGTATGCTTATCCCCATGCTCAATAATATACCCTCCGAGGTCGAGCACCTAAATGTGACGATGGGCTATCCGGTCAGGGAGACGCCTCTTGTAGCTCTGTTGGAGTTGCTGTTGGGGGCTTTACATAGGGCTTTAGCGCACGAAGGCAGCCGGCGAAGCAAATGGAGAGGAGAAGATGTGCTGCGAATCCTTTCGATGTCTACGCTTGCTCCGTTCCTTTCTGATATACGAGAGCACATAGGGAGGGATATCCTGACCTGCAAACTATTATACCTGTCGCCCGACGACTTGCGAAGTATAGCAAAGGATAATGTAACCTCCGACCATAAAGAAGCCTGTAAGGTGATCGAAACACTCTTTTGTCGCATCCCGACAGATGGGGAGGACGGAGTAGGACTTTTCGACTATTTCATACGTTTATTACGTTTCCTCATGGAGCATCACCCGGACAGGAATAAAGAGGAGGCTGACCAGACGACGGACGAAACCCCGACAGAGCTCTTCTCTGCTGAGAAAACGATCCTGCCGCGTCTGACTTTCCTCCTCGAAGAGATGCGTCACAACCTGCTCGGGAGGCTAACCGAGACTCCAGATCTACCGCTTACTTCGACTGTGGCGACCGATGTCTTGACGACCATTTTCCGGAATGCTCGCATCCCCTATGCGGGAGAGCCCCTCAAAGGATTGCAGATGATGGGTATGCTTGAGACGAGAAGCCTCGACTTCGATATGCTTTTTATCCCCGATGCGTCCGAAGGATTGCTTCCTCAAAAGCGATATGTCCAAGGTATTGTTCCGTACTCTCTCAGGATAGGATACAATATGCCGACCTATGAGTGGCAAGAACGCACAAGGGCTTACAACTTCTTCAGACTGATTAGTCGTGCCTCTAAGGTGGTCATGACCTATGATTCGCGCAAGAATGACGTATCCGATGGAGAGCCGTCCCGCTACATTCGGATGCTTGATTACATTCATCACGCGCGTATTACCTATCATACTGGAGCTTACCCCCTATTCCCTCTCGATAACATATCCCTGTCCGACGACCTCAATACCGAGCTCGTGGATCGTTTCAGGCGGAGTATCACCGACCCGAACAGGGAGATGTATCTGTCGCCATCGAGGATCAACAGTTTCCTTACCTGTCCCCGGCAGTTCTACTATACTGTCATTTGCGGACTTTCAGACGGTGAAGACCTACAGACAAGGGTAGAGACCCGTGAGCTCGGTACGATCATTCACGGGACTCTTGAGGTCCTCTACAAGGTCTTTTTGGATAGGTTTGGCGGCTTTATCGACAAAGAGCAGCTCCGGTATTGGCTGAAGGAGGGGGATGGTGTCGTCCGGAAGGAACTGCTTCGCCAGTTCTATAAAGTTTTCTACGGCAAAGAGGAGGGCCCCGAACTCACCGGGTACAACCTCATACAGTATGGCTATGCTCTCGATCAGGTGAGAAATGTCCTTCAAAAAGACAATGCACACAAACAAAGACTCCTTTATGTGGGCGGCGAGATGCGCTTCACTGACCAGCTTCTACTCCCCAGTGGCAAAGAGATAAACATAAAAGGGATAATAGACAGGGTAGACCTTGAAGGCGAATGTCTGAGAGTGATCGATTACAAGACCGGGAGAGACAGATACGAGATTAACACCCTTGGCAATCACAAGGCGAATGATCTCAACACTGCAGCCATACAGTTGCTCTTCTACTGTATGATCCTTTCGCGTATGTCTCCCGATCATCCGTTCCTTCGTTTGCTCCCACCCTTTACTTCGCTCCGTCCCATCATCAATAAACCTATACACCGTTCACACTTAGGCCTGCTTGTGTTCACGAGCGATCCCAAGGGAGATATTACCGACTTTGAGCAAGTGCGAGAGTGGTATGAGGGATTCATATTGCCCGTTCTCGATGAGATTGTGAGCGAGCAGCAGATCTTTGCTCCCCGTCCTTCGCCAAAGTGTTACTATTGTCCCGCACGCCGTCTTTGCAAGGCCGGGGCGTACATTGACCCGGAAATATAAAACTCCATCACACCTATTATATGAATATCATCAGCATCAATAACCGGCAGATAGACTATGCCGAAGCCCTTGCGCTACAACAGCGCTACTTCGATGAAGCGACACATAATAAGCGTATCGGCTCTCCCGTACAGCACCGCATACTCTTCAACGAACACAACCCCGTGATTACCCTTGGCCGGCACGCTAAGGAGAGTAATGTCCTCTTCTCCGAAGCATTCCTTGCACAGCATGGTGTACAACTCTTTCATATCTCTCGCGGAGGAGATGCTACTTATCACGGACCGGGGCAGTGGACGATATACCCCATCTTCGACCTCGAGGAGCTAAAAATCGGGATACGTACCTATGTAGAGTATCTCGAAGAAGTAGCTATACGTGTATTGGCTAAGTATGGGCTCAAGGGGGATCGCCTGGACGGGGCGTCGGGTGTATGGATGCATACCGATACCCCACTGCCTCGTAAGGTCGCAGCCATCGGGATACAGTGCAGTCGTTTTGTGACAATGCACGGGATGGCATTCAATATCAATACAGATCCGCAAGCATTCCGATGGATCAATCCCTGTGGGTTTACCGACAGGGGAGTGACCTCTCTACACTTTGAAGTGGGGAAGGAGGTCTCTATGGATCAGCTCCGAAGCGAGATAGAGGCGTCATTTGCCGAGGTCTTTGGTCGGGAAGTGATCCCGCAGGAGTAGGGGATATTGACAGTCTCTATATGGATATAAATGGTGTCTGTTGAGGAGATGAGATACTCCTTCTACCTTTGTGTCAGAAATAGTAATAGCAAACTACATCACAAACAATAAAACAATTATTTTATGACACCTATTCTCAACACAGCATTTCCCGAATTTAAGCTCAACGCTTATCACAACGGTGAGTTCAAGGTTATCAGCAACGAAGATCTTAAGGGTAAGTGGTCTCTCGTGGTATTCTACCCAGGCGACTTCACTTTTGTTTGTCCTACCGAGCTCGAAGACCTGGCAGACAAGTACGAAGAGTTCAAAAAGCTCGGCGTAGAGGTCTATGGTTGCAGCTGCGATACTCACTTCGTTCACAAGGCTTGGGCGGATACGTCCGCTGCGATTAAGAAGGTTCAGTATCCCCTTCTTGCTGATCCTACGGGCAATCTTACCCGTGCTCTCGGTATCCTTATCGAAGCGGATCAGATGGCTTACCGTGGTTCATTCGTAGTGAACCCTGATGGTATCATCAAGATTGTCGAACTCAACGACAACAGTGTCGGGCGTGATGCAGAAGAGATCCTCCGCAAGATCAAGGCCGCACAGTATGTAGCCTCACACGATGGCCAGGTATGTCCTGCAAAGTGGCGTGAAGGTCAGCAGACACTTAAGCCAAGCATCGACCTCGTAGGTAAGATTTGATAATGGGGAGATCCCTCACATATATTTGGTAAGAAAGAGAGGTGCCCCCGACATACTCAGGTAGTGGTCTGGGGTTTTTTATTCCTTCCAACACAAACACAGTCATACGTTATGTTAGATAAAGATACATTGACACAGGTGGCATCGTACTTCTCTTCACTCACGAAGAGCTATACGCTCCACCTCCATACGCACACTTCGCACCCATCTTACGATGATGCTCGCGAGATGATCGAGCAGCTTGCTTCGACCTCCGACCGCATCTCCTCAGCATATACCGAGGCCGACGGGTTCCGTATAGAGCTCCTCACCGATGGCAACCCCACCGGTATTCACTTCAGAGGTATCCCGGGCGGGCACGAGTTCACGTCACTTCTGCTTGCGATCCTCAATAGCGATGGTATCGGGAAGAATATCCCTGATGAAGGAGTCCAGCAACGCATACGCCGTATTGCCGGTACGCCCGAGCTCAAGACCTATGTCTCTCTGACCTGTACCAACTGTCCCGAGGTGGTACAGACGCTCAATATGATTGCGATTCTCAATCCTTCTGTCACCCATACTATGGTGGATGGAGCATTCTTTCCCGATGAAGTCGAAGGGCTTGGCATAGCCTCTGTACCTACGGTCATGGCAGGCGATGAGGTGATACACGTCGGACGAGGCGATATGGCCACACTTCTCAACAAGATAGAAGCGAAGTATGGCTCCCGGCCTACCGATCTCTCTTCGGCAGCACCGAGACACTTCGATGTCATCGTGGCAGGCGGAGGCCCCTCCGGTGCGGCCGCGGCCATCTACTCTGCCCGTAAGGGGCTCAAGGTTGCCATAGTGGCAGAGCGCGTGGGTGGGCAAGTCAATGAGACGGTAGGTATCGAAAACCTCATCTCGGTGCCATATACCACTGGAGCAGAGCTGGCATCCAACCTCCGTACCCATATTGATGCCAACAGCATATCCCTCTTCGAAGCCCGTACCATCAGGGAGATTACCCAGGCCGATGGGCTCTCGCGCATCGAGACTACCTCCGGAGAGGTCTTCACCACCTCGGCACTCATCATGGCGACAGGGGCATCGTGGCGCAAGCTTGGCGTACCGGGAGAGAAGGAGTACACGGGCAATGGCGTTGCATACTGTGCACACTGCGACGGACCGTTCTTCAAGGGTAAGAGAGTTGCCGTGGTCGGAGGAGGCAACTCCGGGCTTGAGGCGGCGATCGATCTCTCCGGGATATGCGAGCATGTCACGGTGGTCGAGTTCCTCGATGTGCTGAAGGCCGACGAAGTGCTCCAGAAGAAAGCCCGCGAGGCCGACAATATCGATATCCTCCTCTCCACTGCCACCAAAGAGATCAAGGGTAATGGTCAGAAAGTCGTAGGCATTGCCCTCACCGATCGCACTACCGGAGAGGAGCGCGAGATCGCTCTCGACGGAGTCTTCGTCCAGATCGGGCTCGCTGCCAATACGGCACTTGTGAAGGATCTTGTCGATACCAATCCCCGCGGAGAGATTATGATAGATCACTCGTGCCGCACCTCAGCCCCCGGCATATACGCTGCGGGCGACTGTACTACCGTGCCCTACAAGCAGATTGTGGTGGCTATGGGAGAGGGAGCCAAGGCCGCTCTCTCGGCATTTGAGGATAGGTTGCGAAGCTGAGTCCCAGCTTCTCCGAGCACTTTGTGCACTCAATAGAAGTGAAGTAATACCACTTATGTGGGCTCCATAGGGCTGTGTCAAGGTTCGGGCACAGCCCTTTTTGTATCCCTTCCACACCGGGTAGATATGCATCTTCGGGTCAGAAATCCTTGCGTACCGGGAATAAACTTCCCGATAACGGGATACGAGCTGCTTTTCAGCCCTTGAAGGTTACTTTTCAGCTGCTGAAAAGTGGTTTTCCGCTCCTGAAAACTAACTTTCAGGAGCGGAAAATCACTTCACGTCCGGTAAAGAGGTGTTTCTCTACCGCGTCTTTATACCTTTTCTATTCGGGCGATTTCTATCCTGTCGGTTGTCGGAAAAGGGGCAATCAGGGTTCTTCACTTTCCAATAGCTACAAAAAGATTTATTATCTTTGCCATAAGGGTGTCTATCCCAGCGCAAGGCATCTGAGAAGAGTGTACTAATCGGGTCTAATCCAAATAATAACGTATAGTGTCATGGTAGATATTTCGACCGTTTATGCCGGGCTTAAGCTCAAGTCCCCGCTTATCGTGGGTAGCTCCGGACTTACTAATAAATCTCACAAAGTAAAGGCTTATGAGGATGCCGGTGCGGGTGCCATCGTGCTCAAGTCCATCTTTGAGGAGCAGATGGAGCAGGAGGCTGCATTCATGTCTCAGGATAGCGACTATCCTGAAGCGATGGATTACCTCCGTCACTATGTGGCATCCAATGCTCTCTCCGGTTATGTCGATCTGATCAAAGGGTGTCGCGATGCCCTGACGATCCCCGTGATAGCGAGTATCAACTGCTATAAACAGGATACGTGGACCGAGTATGCGCGCCAGCTTGTAGAGGCAGGAGCGTCAGCTTTGGAGCTCAATGTGATGCGTATAGATACAGATCTCTCGGATGGAGCCCCTTCGCCCGAGTCGCTCCTTGTACGCCTTGTCAAGGAGGTGGTGGATGAGGTCTCGGTGCCTGTCACGGTGAAGCTGTCGAAGTTCTACACCAACTTCTGTAAGCTCTCCCGTGATTTATACTTGGCGGGCGCAGCCGGTGTCGTCCTCTTCAATAGAATGTATATGCCGGATATAGATATACAGAAGGAGGAGATCGTAGTGGGCAATGTCTTTTCCAGCCCTCGTGACCTCTTCGATACGCTTCGTTATGCAGCTCTTGTCCGAGGGACGACCCCGGGGCTCTCCATAGGGATCTCGTCCGGAGTACGTACGGGTGAGGATGTGATCAAGGGATTGCTTGCGGGCGCAGACGCAATACAGCTCTGCACACTGCTGTATCAGGAGGGGATCAAGCCGCTTTCGGTCCTCAATGATTACGTCATGCAGTGGATGGATGAGAAGATGTATCGTGGGATTGACGAGTTCAAGTATCGCCTTGCTGCGATAAGAGTGGACCACTTCAATATATATCAGCGTTCGCAATTCATGAAGCACTTCTCGTCGTATGACGAGCGTCCGGTCAATGCTACCGCTCCACTCAAAGATCATCCCGACTTGGCGTATTGATGCCGAGCGATACGGCAATCGTACCATATAGATATTATGAGTGAAAAGAGGCTGATCCCCTCCTTCGGAGATATACTCGGTCAGGAACGTCTCATCGGACGTCTGAGGGAGTATGTCGCTGAGGGTACCATCCCTCATGCCCTCCTCTTCATGGGCGAAGAGGGAAGTGAGGCTCTCCCTCTCGCACTTGCCTTTGCCCGGTATATACAGTGCAAAGCTCCCAAAGGCGGCGATGCCTGCGGGCGATGCCTTTCGTGTCGACAGGTCGATGGGTTGGCTCATCCGGATCTCTTCGCTCTCTTCCCCGTGACTAAGCGAGATGGCAACGACAGACCGGTATCTGCAGATCGCCTGTCGTAGTTCCGTGAGATGCTCGAGCGTGAGACTCGCCCTACTTTTTCGGACTGGAAAGAGTATCTG
>JBHBLB010000024.1:0-21584 GCA_041791495.1 Porphyromonas sp. | reverse complement strand
GGGATCGTACCACATGGCATTGTACGACGCCGGGATTTCGGACTTTAACATTATGACCTATTCATCAGTATTACCTGCCACGGCACGCCTTGTAACGATGGATGACATCGACTTACCCCCATTTGGGTCGGAGATGAAGACAATAATGGCGGTATCTCATGGAACACAGGACGAGTTCGTATCCGCAGGTATCGTCTACGGGTGGATGTACAAGGATGAGAACTTCGACGAAAAGGTCGGAGGGCTTGTCTGCGAAGTAAGCGGACGCTACCGCATCGAAGAGCTGGAAGCTCGTCTCACTCGTGTCATCAATGACCTACATGAGAAGACCTACTCCCAGTACTACCTCGGAGAGCTTAACTTTGTCACTGAAGGTATCACCGTAGAAAAGCGTTACGGAACGGCTCTTGCCGGTCTTTGCTTCATGGACTTCATACTCCCGGAAGCGGCGACGGCAGAGAAGTAATCACGACATAAGCGTATGAGGAGGCCTTCCGGGTGTATACGGTGGTGCGATGCACTGTCGGTATCCTAGGGAGGTCTCTTTCTTTTGTTATACCATATTATATTAAGGTAAGGTATGAAACCCGAATTTTGGACTAAGCTAAAGATCGTACTCATCGTACTATTCATACTCTTCATTATCGCAGGAGCGGGATGCCTGATCGCATTGGAGGGATGGAGACGTCTCTTCTTCACCTCATGTGCAGGGGTACTTGCCGTGAATGTGTTGCTGGCATACATCTTCGTGCGAGTCAATGACAGGCGTCGCCCCTCCAGATAAGACTTTTGGTTATTCCGAAAAAGTCCGATATTTGTATATCAGATGGTTCTCCTCCGGTAGGAGTCATCGAGAAAGAAGATTGATATTAGGTAATAAATCATTTATCAGGTTAAGAGAGAAAGAATCAGTATGAGTACTATTAGCCCTTTACAAAAAGCGCGCGCAAGCTACAAGCCTAAGATGCCGACGCTCCTATACGGCAAGGTGCACGCTATCGATGGTACTGCGACCCAGTCGGTAGACGACAGAGAAGAGATCAAGCAACTATTCCCCAACACATACGGTCTCCCCATCGTGACATTCGAAGCATCGAAGGAGGCCGACCTCAACATCCCGATCAATGTCGGCGTCATCCTCTCGGGCGGTCAGGCACCGGGTGGCCACAATGTCATAGCGGGGCTTTTCGACGGGATCAAAAGGATATCTGCCGAGAGCCGTCTCTATGGCTTCCTCATGGGGCCGGACGGGTTGGTCAATCACGAATATAAGGAGCTGACTTCCGATATTATAGACGAGTACCGTAATACGGGAGGCTTCGACATTATCGGTTCGGGACGTACCAAGTTGGAAGAGAAGGAACAGTTCGACAAGGGACTGGAGATACTCCGTACACTAAACATCAAAGCCCTCGTCATAATCGGAGGTGATGACTCCAATACCAATGCCTGTGTACTTGCCGAGTACTACAAGTCGATAGATGCGGGCATACAGGTCATAGGGTGCCCCAAGACAATCGACGGAGACCTGAAGAACGAACAGATAGAAACCTCCTTCGGCTTCGACACTGCCACAAAAGTGTATTCGGAAGTCATAGGGAATATCCAGCGGGACTGCAACTCTGCCCGTAAATACTGGCACTTCATCAAGCTCATGGGGCGTTCGGCCTCTCACATTGCCCTTGAGTGCGCGCTACAAGTACAGCCCAACATATGTATCATCTCCGAGGAGGTCAAGGAGAAAGGTCAGACACTTGCAGAGATTGTAGAGTATATCGCCACGGTCGTAACCAAACGTGCCGCCAATGGGGATAACTTCGGTACGGTGCTCATTCCCGAGGGGCTCATCGAGTTCCTCCCGGCGATGAAGCGTCTCATCACGGAACTCAACGACTTCCTTGCCAAGTATGGCGATGATCTTGAGCTGGTGAAGCGTTCGGAACGTCGGAACTTCATCATCTCGAAGCTATCACAAGAGAACGGAGACTTCTATGCTTCGCTCCCAAAAGACGTAGCGCAGCAGCTCACCCTCGACCGAGATCCGCACGGAAATGTACAAGTGTCGCTCATCGAGACCGAGAAACTCCTTGCCGATATGGTAAAGAAAAAACTGAAGACATGGAAGAAGATGGGCAAGTACACAGGTAAGTACAAAGTGATCACCCACTTCTTCGGGTACGAGGGGCGTTGCTCCGCTCCGTCCAATTTCGATGCCGACTACTGTTATACCCTGGGGTTCACAGCATCAGCACTCATTGCTGCCGGAAAGACGGGGTATATGAGCTGCATCCGCAACACCAAGGAGCACCCTTCGGAATGGATAGCAGGCGGTGTCCCTATCACTATGATGATGAACATGGAAAGGAGACACGGAGAGATGAAGCCCGTAATCCGCAAGGCCCTTGTGGAGCTTGATGGTAAACCCTTCAGGGCCTTTGCCGAGCAGCGTGACGAATGGGCTCTCAACACTTGCTACCTCTACCCCGGTCCGATACAGTACTTCGGCCCCTCCGAAGTATGTGACCAGCCCACAAAGACACTGACTCTCGAGCAGAGCAAGTAATCTCAACGACATTAGCAATGGAGCGTCACCCCAGATGTTGGGTGACGCTCTTTCATTTGTGCCTCGTGGCATGCGTGACGATATCGGGGCGACAACTTATAATGTCTGCTTAACGGATCTCAACCCATCGAGAGGGAGATATACAGAGTCCAACGTGAAGTATACCTGCAATCGCTATGAGATAATGGTCAAAACCCTAAACATACCTGAAAAGATCGGGTCAAGAAATTGTAATCCGCTCCAGAAAAGTAACTTTCCGGGGCAGATTATTAGTTTTCCGGAGCGGAAAGGCAGTTTTCCGGAGCGGATCACAACCTCATATCCCATTATCCCAAAGTATTTGACCGATATGGGAAGGCTTCCAACGCAATGACACAGCAGCAGAGAGTGGGATACCGGGTGATGCGATCGGCACTTCCACTTCCGACTACCATAGAGGCTCCACGCCCTTTACCGGGAATGCGAAGATCTTTCCGGTGAAAAGAATACCCTCATGAGCAATCAGAGTGGTAAGAGAAGCGAGAGAATTTGCAGAATATAGCTATCTTTGTAAGGATGTAACTATGAGCATATTTGCAAAACAAGGGGGATCTTCTCCTTTTCACATTCCAACACACTGCAATCCGCTTACAGTTCACTTTAATGACAAAAGATAGATGCTTTTTATGTTGAACGTTATTACTTGGACAGTCGATCCGATACTCATACAACTCGGGAGCCTACGTGTCGGCTGGTATGGTGTACTCTTTGCCGTAGGGCTTATCATCATAGGGACCTGGATCATGGGTAAGATGTGGAGGTCCGAACGCTTACCGGAAGATCAGCTCTCGACTCTCTTCTACACCGTATTCATCTGTACCGTAGTCGGAGCAAGGCTCGGTCACTGCCTCTTCTACGAACCGGCCTACTACCTTGCCAATCCCATCGAGATACTGAAGGTATGGAATGGGGGGCTGGCAAGCCATGGAGGGACGATCGCTCTCATGCTTGGGCTCTGGTGGTACTCGAGGAAAGTATCGCACCGCAGCGTACTGTGGATATACGATCGCCTGGCTGTCCCCATAGGGATCGTGGCAGCTATGATACGCCTGGGGAATCTGATGAACCACGAGATCTATGGGCATGCTACCGATGTGCCGTGGGCATTCCGTTTCATCACCAATATTCCTGCCTGGCAGCAGGGTGCAGAGCCTATATTTACGATACCGTCACACCCGACTCAGCTATACGAGGCTCTGTGCTACCTAATCACTTTCGCCGTGTGTATGTGGCTCTACTGGGTGCGCAAGGCACAGAAGCGCGAAGGCTTTATATTCGGGGTCTTCATGATTCTCGTCTTTGGGTCACGCTTCTTCATCGAATTCCTCAAGAATGACCAGACCGCCTTCGAAGCGGATATGGCTCTCAACATGGGACAGATACTAAGCATCCCGCTCATCCTCGTAGGGGTAGCGTCGTTGCTGTACAGTCTGAGGAGCAAGAGTCCCGCAAAATAAGAATTGTTTATTTTTTCATTCAACCATAAAAAATCAAACCAATATGAGTTTCATTCCTAAAGTAAATGACTCTACCTTCTATCTCGGGGTAAACGATCGTACGAAAGAGCTCTTCGAGAACCTCTGGCCCATTCCCCACGGTGTGGCATACAACACTTACCTCATCAAGGATGAAAAGAACGTACTCCTCGATACTGTCGATATATGCTATGCCGACAGATTTCTCCAGAGACTGGACTCTGCCCTCGATGGAGCCCCTCTCGACTACTTGATCGTCAATCACATGGAGCCGGACCACTCGGGCTCGATCGCCCTGCTACGCAACAAGTACCCCAACGTTCAGGTAGTGGGCAACAAGAAAACCCTGGAAATGCTCCAAGGGTATTACGGTGTGACTAAAGGATGTCTGGAAGTAAGTGACGGAGGAGAGCTGAATATCGGTAGCCGGACCCTAAAGTTTGTATTCGCTCCTATGGTTCACTGGCCTGAAGTAATGTTCACTTACGATCCGAAAGAGAAGACCCTCTTCTCTGCCGATGCGTTCGGTTCGTTCGGCACAGTAGATGGCGGCATCTTCGATGACCAGGTTTGTCGCGAAAAGTACCTCGAAGAGGTGTATCGCTACTACTCAAACATCGTAGGGAAGTACGGATCTTTCACACAAAAAGCCCTTCAGAAAGCAGCAACGATACAGATAGATACTATCTGCTCTACCCATGGTCCCGTATGGCGCAAGCACAAGGCTGAAATAATCTCCCTATACGATCGCCTCAGCCGATACGAAGGCGAAGAGGGCGTAGTAGTGGCTTATGGTTCGATGTACGGACACACCGAAGAGGTGGCTGAGGTAATAGGTCGCTCGCTGGCCGCACACGGTATAAGCAAGGTGATACTCCACAATGTATCGAAATCGCACGCATCGTACATCATTGCCGATGTATTCCGCTACAAAGGTCTGATCGTGGGTTCGCCCACATATAACAACGAGCTCTACCCTCTCGTGGAAGGTCTCTTGAGCAAACTTGCAGCTCGCAACATCCCCAACCGTATCTTTGGATGCTTCGGTGGATATACATGGAACGGTGCTGCCGTAAAGAAGCTCGTCCCATTTGCTGAGAGCATGAAGTGGGAAAGCGTAGGTGTACCGGTAGAGATCAAAATGTCTATGGATGCCGATAAGGAAGCAGCTGCATGGGCTCTGGGTAAAGCAATGGCTGAAAGACTGATAGCGGAAAGATAATCCTATGAGAGTAATCATAAAAGAAGACGGTGCGGCGGTGGGGCGTTGGGCAGGCGACTATGTGGCCCGCCGTATCAATGAAGCGAAGCCTACGGCAGAGAAGCCATTCGTACTCGGTCTCCCGACCGGCTCGACCCCACTCGGTATGTATGCTCGCCTGATAGAGCTGTACAAGGAGGGCAAGGTGTCGTTCCGCAATGTCGTGACATTTAATATGGATGAGTACATAGGTATCCCCAGAGATCACGAACAAAGCTACTACACGTTCATGTGGACGAACTTCTTCAACCACATAGATATCCCTAAAGAGAACGTAAATATCCTCGACGGGAATGCAAAGGAGATCGACGAAGAGTGTAGAATGTATGAGGAGAAGATGCAAAAACTCGGTGGCGTAGATCTATTCATCGGAGGGATTGGTCCCGACGGGCATATCGCCTTCAACGAGCCGGGCTCATCTCTTGCCAGTCGTACCCGTGTCAAGACCCTGACAACTGACACGATCATTGCGAACTCGCGCTTCTTCGATGGCGATACTTCAAAGGTGCCGACCACAGCAGTCACGGTGGGCGTAGGTACAATCCTCGACGCTCGTGAGGTACTGATCCTTGCCATCGGCCATAACAAAGCCTTGGCCCTTAAGCAAGGGATAGAAGGCAGTATCAACCAAATGTGGACCATCACTGCGTTACAACTTCACCCGAAAGGTATAATCGTGTGTGATGAAGATGCCACTGTCGAACTGAAAGTTGGTACTTATCGCTACTTCAAAGATATAGAACGAAACAACGATTGACCGTGAACGGATAACAACAAAAGCGAGACACCACGGCAACAGTACCGTAGTGTCTCGTTTTGCATACCACATCTTATTGGGATATGAATAGATTATTGATACTTCTCTTTACGCTCATCCTATCGTCCGGGATTGCACTTACTGCCCAAAAAGCAACAATCATAGGAGATAATCATGGAGTTGCGCCGAAGCAAAGTCGCCGTACACTTGCAAAGATTGTAATAGACGATCCTCTGCCTCGTCGAGCACGCCAGATGACAATAGAGTATAATGTACCCGAGAGGTCCGCACGATGGATCACAGGACTTTCATTTCTCGTTAGTGATTCTCTTGCGACCAGAGACTTGGACGACTACAAAGGTCGGGTACAATACAGTACCTTTTCTGCAAATTCTCCACTTCCCGTATCCAAACTCCCCCGAGGGCGAAAGGTCATCTATGTGACTGCTGACATAGGGTCAGTGGATAGCTTCACCGAGAGTGACACGCTCACCTTGGACATCAAACGTATCTTCGTCGATGAAACGCCGCTCGAAATAGAATACAAGTCTCCGGTAAGCCGTCGTCTGCATCGCGGCTACGAAGCCCTATTTGTCCCGGGAGATGGAGGGTCTCGTAACTATCGTATCCCTGCTTTACTCCGAACGGATAAAGGGACGATCATAGCAATGGCTGACAGACGTAAGTTCAACCAAACAGATCTACCCGAAGATATAGACATCATCATGCGGCGCAGCACAGATGGAGGTCGCTCATGGAGTAAGCCCGAAATACTTGTGGAAGGAAAAGGAGTAGGAAAAGGGTTCGGCGATGTCGCACTCGTCCAGACACGAAACGGTAAGATCATCATGATCTTTGTGGGAGGAGTCGGACTCTGGAAGTCTACCCCGACAGAACCTCAACGGACATATATATCTGAAAGTACGGATGATGGTATCACTTGGACGGCACCGAGGGATATAACCCATTATATCTATGGGCAGGAGTGTCCGGACTTGGAACGTAAGGAATGGTTTGCTTCGTTCTGCGCTTCCGGACAAGGGATAGTGACCTCCTCAGGACGTATAATGTTCGTTGCGGCAATCCGTCATACAGATAAGGAATGGGTGCTGCACAACTATGCCTTGTACAGCGATGACGAGGGGGAAACTTGGCAGCTTTCTGATAAAGCTTACACCAAAGGGGACGAAGCAAAGCTGTCTCTCCTACCCAATGGAGACATCCTCATGAGCGTTCGTAATCAAGGCAGACAGGAGGATCATCAGCGTTTCTTCGCTATCTCGAATGATAATGGTCGGACATGGCAGAGGACACATCGCTTCCTGGGCATACATGATCCGGGATGCAATGGGGCTATGTTGCAGATAAGACATAAGGGGCGTGGGATGATGATGCTCTCTTTACCGTTAGGTCCGGACAAGCGTACCGACGGAAGCATCTACACATTTGACTATATGTCGGGGCGATGGAGCGCACCTGTCACCATCAATCCCGGGATGAGTGCATACTCGGATATGGTAATGATCGACGAGGATATGGTAGGCTATTTTGTTGAAGAAGACGAAGAGATGTCGATGGTTTTCATACGCTTTACGCTCGAAGACCTATTCGGACGACTGGAGACTATACATTGTCGCTAAGCGGGGACCTATAATCACATCCCTCACGATACCTTGAACATCCAAAAGCGGTACGCCCCTTAAGAATAGTTCCTTGTCCACATTTGGGACACACTTCCCCTTCTTTAACGGTGAGTGTGTCCTTCTTTTCATTTGAACGACCGGACATCGCTATGGATTGCATACTACGATTGTCGGACATTACCTCTATAACTAATTGGGAGACCATGGTCTTCAGTTCATCAAGAAACTGTTCGGGCGCATACTCTCCCTTATCTATAAGTCTCAACTTATACTCCCACTCTCCGGTAAGACGTACACTCTTCAACAACTCATTGTGTATCGTATGGATGAGTTCTATACCCATCGGAGTCGGAATAAGGCTTTTGCGCTCCTTACGAATATAGTTTCGCTTCAGTAGGGTCTCTATAATGGCAGCTCTCGTAGAGGGTCTTCCGATACCTTTTTGCTTCATTGCCTCTTTGAGCTCCTCATCATCGACAAGCTTACCGGCGGTCTCCATGGCATTAAGTAGGGACGCTTCGGTATAGTTTTTCGGAGGCTGTGTTTCCTTTTCGAGCAAGTCGGGGATATGGGGACCGTGCTCACCCTTTTCAAAGCGCGGAAGAGTCTTTCTTTCATCCTCTACATCTTGGGCATCTTCTCCCTCTTCGCCGGGAGATTCTTCGTATACCGATCGCCAACCCGATTCGATGATGACACGCCCTGTTGCTTTAAACTCAAGACCTTCTATATCTGCCATCACCGTAGTAGACTCGAACTGCATATCGGGATAAAATATAGCGACAAAGCGTTTGAGTATAAGGGTGTAAACATTCTGCTCAAGGGGAGAAAGCCCGGAAGGGATATAGCCTGTGGGAATGATAGCATGATGATCGGTAACCTTGCTATTATCAAAGTGCTTTTTTGTCTTTGGAAGCTTCTTGCCCTTTAGGTTTTGAATAATATCAGGTGCCACCTGCATGAGGCCATTAAGTATATTCGGGCACTTGTCGTACATATCATCGGTGAGATAGGTTGTATCAACACGAGGATACGTTACCAACTTCTTTTCGTATAGAGACTGTATGATGCGCAATGTTTCATCCGCAGTGTAAGAAAACTTCTTGTTGCACTCTATCTGAAGAGAAGTAAGATCAAAGAGACGAGGAGCTCCTTCTTTCCCTTTTTTCACCCTAATATCGGTGACAGTAAGATCGCTCTGAGCAATCTTGTCTATCACGTTGCGTGCTTCCCCCGCGGAGGTATATCTCCCCTTCGTGGATGCAAAAGTCGCATCTCGGTATAGGGTCTTGATCTCCCAATATAGTACAGGTTTGAAGTCCCGTATCTCTTCGTAACGCTCTACGATCAGGGCGAGAGTAGGTGTCTGTACGCGACCGACGGAAAGCATCTTCTCTCCCGGGCGAGAATACTTTAGGGTATAGAGCCTAGTAGCATTCAGACCTAGTACCCAGTCTCCTATGGCGCGACTGAGCCCTGCATAGTAAAGGTTTTGGAACTCTGAAGCATCTTTCAGGTTTGCGAATGCATCACGGATAGACTCGGTAGTCATAGAGGAGAGCCACAGACGCTTGACGGGACACTTGCACTCTGCAAGCTGGAGGATCCACCTCTGTATCAACTCCCCCTCTTGTCCAGCATCTCCACAGTTTATCACCTGGGTTGCTTGAGCCACAAGTCTCTTTATAACCTCAAACTGCTCCCCAATTCCTTTCGTCTCTATGAGTTTGATCCCAAAGCGAGTGGGGATCATCGGGAGGGTCGAGAGTGCCCAAGCCTTCCACTCCGGACGGTAGTCTGCGGGGTCTTTTAGTGTACAAAGATGCCCAAAGGTCCATGTGACACAGTAGCCGTTCCCCTCGAGATATCCATCTCTTCGAACAGTTGCGCCTATTACTTGGGCAATGTCTCTGGCAGCTGACGGCTTTTCAGCAATACAAACTATCATCGCGTGGGTCCCCTCTTAGCAAACAATCAGTACAAAAACCATCCTGCGATCCCAGAAAGAATTATAAGCAAGATAGGATGCATCCACTTCTTGAGCACACAGACAAGCACTATACCGAATATAATAAAGCTCTTATAGTCCACGAAGTTCGCGTCATTCATAAGCAACAGTGCGGCAGCGGCTATCAACCCTACCGCAGCGGGACGCAAGCCCGTAAAGACGGCATCCACATGCTTGTTCCGTCGGAAGCGTGCAAACGATAGAGAGATCAGAAGGACAAGAAGAAAAGAAGGCAAGCTCACTGCCACAGTTGCGATGATGCTTCCCCAAATATTTCCGGTTACGGTATAGCCGATATACGTAGCGCTATTGATACCTATCGGTCCGGGAGTCATTTGAGATACCGCAACGATGTCCGTAAACTCTTGCGTCGTAAGCCATCCGTGCTTGTCCACTACCTCTTCCTGTATCAAAGAGAGCATAGCATAGCCACCGCCGAAACCGAAAAGCCCAATCTTGAGATAGACATATAGGAGCTCCAAGTATATCATTGTTTCTTCAGATATTTATGGAAGTGCAAGGTGTACATCCAGCCAAACAGACCAGATATTACGATGACGGTGACGGGACTGATACCAAAAAGCCACACCGTCAAAGCAGAAAGAGCAGGGACCCAAAGCATACGCCATCCAAGTTTCATCGTACGCCATGTGCTTGCTACCGGAGCAGCTATAAGGGCAACTACGGCAGGACGGATACCCTTAAAGACCCTTTCCACGTGTTCATTCTCTCTAAATTGCGTCAGATACATAGCTATAATGAGGATGATCAGGAAACTTGGCAGCGTGGCACCGAGTGCACAGGCGACAGCTCCCTTGACACCTTTAATCTTGTACCCCACGAAGACCGATATATTTACGGCAAAGACTCCGGGCAGAGACTGTGCCACGGCAAACAAGTCTATGAAGTCCTCATCTGTGATCCACTTATGTTTGGAGACAATCTCCTCTCTGATCAGTTGCAACATAGCGTGTCCTCCCCCAAAGGTAAAGCCCCCTATGAGGAAAAAGGTCTTGAACATCTGCCACAACTGTCCATCTTGTCTCTTTGTTTTTTCCATACTCGATTACAAATGTAAGGGAAATGCTCTTCCCTTCAAAAGGAAAAAGAGCATATCAAAACTCGATGTTTTGATATGCTCCCTATACTTGTAGCCCATAGGGGAATCGAACCCCTCTTTCAAGAATGAAAATCTTGCGTCCTAACCGATAGACGAATGGGCCGGCAATATCCTTATCTCAACTGCAACTGTACCACTTGGATGTTATTGAACTACCCTACTGGCAAAAGGAGAGAGTACAATGCCTTGAGATGTGCCTATTACTTTTCCGATCTATTAGAGCGAATTTACCAAACGGCAAAGCTTGGACTTCAGGTTCGCAGCCTTATTCTTGTGGATGCGTCCTTTAGCAGCCATACGATCAAGCAACGAGGTGATCTCTGGGAGCTTGGCGGTAGCTTCGGCCTTGTCGGTAAGGCTTCTGAACTTACGGACTGCGTTACGCATAGTCTTACCGTAGTATCTATTGCGCAGACGACGTGTCTTGTTTTGTCTGATTCTTTTGAGTGCTGACTTATGATTTGCCATAACTACTTTTGATTTCTTACTTATTTATTTAGTAGCCCATAGGGGAATCGAACCCCTCTTTCAAGAATGAAAATCTTGCGTCCTAACCGATAGACGAATGGGCCGGGCTATCGCGTCTGCATCTTCTTTGAGGTTTCTGCGAGGCGAGATTTGCGTTTGCAAAGATAGAGAAATAAATTCAATCCCACCAAATCTTTCTCAAAAATTTCTTTGAGACCGGAGGATTTCACTTCCACCTACCCTTGGATTAGAAAACAGTAAGGAGCTCAGGGGATGCCAAGCATCGATACCGCAGCACGAGACTTGCCGAACAACTTACTAAAGGCGAGAGAAGCGGAACAAGTCCGCTTCCCTCCTTTACCTGAGATCTTTAGATAATAATCTACTGAACTGCCCTTCGAACCTGTCGGTATTAGCGACGGATGCCGAGCTCCTTTATGATAGCGCGATATCTTTCGATATCACGAGATGCAAGGTAATCCAGCAAGCGGCGACGCTTACCTACGAGCATCTTCAGAGACCTTTCAGTGTTATAATCTTTCTTGTTGACCTTTAAGTGTTCGGTCAAGTGAGCAATACGGTATGAAAACAATGCTACTTGGCTCTCAGGTGAGCCGGTATCAGTGTTAGACTTTCCGTACTTCTCAAAGATTTCTTTCTTTTTTTCTGAATCTAAATACATGATTCTAAAAGGTTTTGATACTTGAAAGTGTTAGTAAAAGTCACGACCTCGGGATACGCTGCCCCGCAATCGTCCCACAAAGGTACACTTTTTTTTCACTCCGGCAAATACTTCCCCTCTCGCCAGCCCCCCACAGACTACTTCGCCACATCAGGGCAAGAAGGTCCAAAGATCGGGACACAAAGCTGTATTTAGGGGTGGAAGGCTAATTTTCAGCCCTCGATTATCACTTTTTCGCTCCTGAAAATTAGCCTTCCACCCCTGAACACAACTTCGCGTACGGGAAAGAAGAACTTTATTACGGGATCGCCGAGATGCAACTTTCCGAAGCGATCCGCATCTCAATAGGAGAGCATTGGGCAGATGATGCAATTTGTCTATCTTTGTGACGTTTGGCCTCCTCCCTCTCTGCACCTACCGATGAGAGAAAAGAGCACCACGGCCCCCCAAAACCAACGACAATGAAAAGGAAGATATACAATATTATAATAGGGACGCTCCTATTGCTTACAGGAGGAGTGTCCGCAAAAGTGACGGCACAAGAGTATCGTCAGCCCATATTTGAGCGATCGGCAGCATTCACCGGACCCGAACAGTTGCACTACACTGTATATTTTCGCTGGGGAATTATCAAGGGAAAGGCAGGCAATGCCATATTCAGGATGCAGAAGATAACCAATGGCAACCAGTGGTTTCAGCAACTCCGGTTCAGGACGACCGGAATCTTCGAGTCCGTCTTCCCGATGAGAGACACTCTCGAGGTCCTCTACGATCACACCCACCTACCGAAGCGATGGGAGAAGCGCGTGGACGAGGGCGGATACTATCTCGCAGATGAGATCACATACACCTACGGAGACAAGAAGGTTCACCTGCGTGTGAAGCGACGCAATGCCACGTCTCTACGCATAGATACTACGGTAACGGTGACTCACAGTAAACCAATTGCCGATATGTTGTCCGCCTTTACACTCGTAAGGGGTATAGATCGGAGTAAGATCAAACTGAACTACCGCGAGCCTTTCGTGGTACCGATCGGTCGGGATATGGTCTCCTGCGAAGTGGTCTATGCGGGAAGAGAAGTGATGACGCTACCGGGAGGGCAGGACAAGGAGGTAATCAAGCTCTTCCTCAATGTGGCAGACGATGCGTTCTCCAAGAAAGCGCAGTCGGCAGAGATCTGGGTCACGGACGACGAGTACGTGATCCCCGTCAAGGTCCGTGCCAAGCTGAAGGTAGGCTATGCCGAGTGTGTCCTCTCCTCCGTCACCCGACAGTGATACCCTTTATGAGCGAAGAGCAGAGGATAGACCCCTTAGAGATCATAACCCACTACTACGAGCCGGGCTCCGAGGCATACAATATACTTGTGACCCACAGCGAGAAGGTGGCTCAGAAAGCGGTAGCGATCATGGACGCACACCCGGAGTGGAAGATCGATCGCCGATTCGTTTACGAAGCAGCTATGCTACACGACATCGGCATCAATGCTTGCAACGCGCCCGGCATTGGATGTCACGGCAACGATCCATACATACTTCACGGATACATAGGTGCAGAGAGACTGAGGGCTATCGGACTGATGCGCCATGCCCTTGTGTGCGAGCGCCACACCGGTACCGGACTGACCCTCGAGATGATACTGAACAACGGATGGGCCCTCCCCCACAGAGAGATGGTACCGGTCAGCCTCGAAGAGCAGATCGTATGCTTTGCCGACAAATTCTTTTCCAAATCGGGGAAGATGACAGAGAAGTCTATCGAGAAGATACGTACGGGACTTGCCACGTACGGAAAGGATGAAGTATTGCGCTTCGATGCCTGGTGCCAACTTTTCCTTTAGGAAGACACCGATAGAGCACCCGATCACACTTAATAAGTGTTTTACTTCCGCCATAATACACAATTAAAGTTAAATATCGAGCCATAGTATCACTTTTTTCTCGATATCCTTTGCACAAAAGAGCAAAATCCATACCTTTGTAGTGTGTTTTTCATAGTATTAGATTTTAGGTTAATATTAGATTGAAGGTTGTCGGGAGACAGCCTTTTTTTTATGCCCAAAAGCGAGTGCCAAAAAGTAACGATGAATAATTCAAAGCCATACAGAGACTTCTCCGAGTATTTCCGCACCGTGTTTCCGTTTAAGGTGCAGAAGATTTCGATCAATGCCGGATTCACCTGCCCAAACAGGGACGGAGCTTCGGGCAGAGGGGGATGCTCTTACTGCAACAACCGGTCATTCACACCGGACTACACGTCAAAGTTCGGCTCGATCTCCCGACAGATGGAAGATGGCATCCGATTCTTTTCCCACAAATATCCCGAAATGAAGTATCTCGCATACTTCCAGTCCTACACCAATACGTACGGCGATATCGACGACTTGGTATCCAAATACGAAGAAGCCCTGGCTGTGGAAGGCACCGTAGGCCTTATCGTGGGCACACGCCCTGACTGTATGCCAGCTCAACTCCTCGACTACTTCGCAGAGCTTTCTCGTCGCACATTCGTATACATAGAGTATGGTGTGGAGTCTACGCTCGACACCACGCTCGCCCGCATCAATAGAGGTCACACCTACACCCGCAGTGTCGAGGCAATCGAAGCGACTGCAGCCAAGGGCATACCCGTAGGAGCACACCTCATCATCGGTCTCCCGGGAGAGACGCATCGGGACTTCATCAACCACGCATGCAGACTCTCTCGCCTCCCATTGACCTCGATCAAGCTACATCAGCTACAAATCCTACGAGGGACAGCCTTAGGACAAGAGTACGTAACCGCTCCCGAAGCCATACACCTCCTCACGGTAGAGGAGTACCTCTCCATATTGGGCGATGTGATAGCCCATCTGCGCCCCGACATTTACATAGACCGATTTGTATCCTCATCGCCTGCCGACCTGCTCCTTGCCCCGAAATGGAACCTCAAGAACCACGTCTTCACCCATAAAGTACTGAGCTATCTTTCGGAGAAAGGTATCACCCAAGGGCTCTGCTTCGAGTAAAAAAACAGGCACCATCCCCAAGCGACCTTCCACCGTACCGTACCCGAAGTTGTATTCAGGAGTCGGAAAGCAGTTTTCGGGAGCAGGAAAGTAATAACCAGGGGTTGAAAACTACTTTTCAATCCCTGAATACAAGTCTTTTCCCTGATCTCGACAGACTCTTTCCCCTACCCGATTCATTATCAAAGCCACCTGAGCAATGAACAAAAAAGAGGCTTCATCTACGCCTTTCCGATATTTTATGGAAAATTACTACCTTTGCCAATCGGTGTAAAGTAGTCTTTGAGGCTATACGTAATGGTAGAGATATTACTGAAAGGAATACTTATCGGGATAATTGTATCGGCGCCCATGGGGCCCGTAGGGATGCTGTGTGTCCGCCGCACGATGCTTGGAGGGAAACGCCAAGGGATGCTTACGGGACTTGGAGCGACCCTTAGCGATATTATATATGCCTTTCTGACACTCCTCGGCGTGGGGGCGTTCGTAGACTTCATAGTGAAGTACTCGTCTCTGCTCCAACTTGTAGGGAGTCTCCTCGTAATCTGCTTTGCTCTTTATGTCATGTTTAGCAACCACAGCATAGCAACCGAGCACCAACAAAGAAGAAAAAAGCCAAGAAAATGGTGCAACTGCATTAACTTCGATAACCCACAATCCGACCTGCAAGTATTCTTATCTGCGTTCGCTCTTACGTTCAGCAACGTGTTGATTGTACTACTCTATATAGGTCTCTTTGCACAGTTTTCGTTTGTAACAGACAGTGTCTCGTTCGAAAGCTTGTTCCTGGGACTCGCAGGGGTCGTGATAGGAGCCTTGTCGTGGTGGTATATGGTGACCGAACTTCTTATTAAAGTAAAGGAGTGGTTCAATGTCCGTAGCCTCAAATACTTCAATCGAGGCATCGGAGGTCTGCTATGTATCATGGGGATAATCGGGATCATCGAAGCACTAAAAGGACTATTTGCTTGATTGTTTAACTACTAATATGTTTGAGCCTATGGATAAAAGGCTGGAAATTCCGTATGTCCCCGTGTTGGATGTACTGGACCTCTCGTCCAATATGATGGTTATGGAGGAACACGGATTGCGTCTCCCCATCATGACTTGCAACTGGCGCGAGCAATTTCCTTATACTCCTGTCACCGCTGTTGATATAGCTTATACAGACAATGGACTATACGTGCGCTTCCTGACACGGGGCAAGGGTCTGCGCTGTGAGGTAATGGAAGATGGAGGGCCCGTACACAAGGACAGCTGCGTCGAGGTCTTTCTGAGCAAACCCGGTGAAAAAGAGTACTACAACTTCGAATTCAACTGTTGCGGGGTATGCAGTGCGGCCAAGAGAGTAAGCAGAGAGAGCTCAACGCCATTTACTGACGTGCAGTATCAGCACCTGAGACGCTCGTCAAGCATTCGGCTACATAAATACAACGAAGAGCAGAATGTACACTCCTACACCGTGGCAGTGATGATCCCCTTCTCGCTCTTGGGCTACTGGGATCTGTATGCTTTGCCTAATCATATCCTATTCAACTTCTACAAGTGCGGGGACGAGACATCGTACCCTCACTATGCGAGCTGGCAACCCATAGATACTCCTGCACCCGACTTCCACCGTCCGGAGACATTTGCTCCGCTCTTTTTTGGGTCCCGTACCAAACATGCCGCATTATTGTGACGATTTTTATCTATCTTTGCCAGATAGTTTACAAACGAATTGATATCAAACATGAACAAGATAAGCTACGCTCTCGGGCTCAGTATCGGGAACAACTTCAAGACTTCAGGTATTGAGACCATAGAAATTGAGGACTTCGTAAGAGGACTCAAGACGGTAATGGAGGACAAAGATCCGGAAATCTCCTACGACGAAGCCAAGACCGTGATCAACGAGTACTTCGTAAAACTCCAACAAGAACGCTTTGCAAACATCAAAGCTGCCGGTGAGGAGTTCCTAAAGATCAATGCGCATAGAGATGGAGTAACGGTCCTTCCTTCAGGCGTTCAGTATCAAGTGCTCAAAATGGGCGACGGAGACAAGCCGACTCTTACCGACAGTGTGAAGTGCCATTACCATGGGACACTGATCAATGGTATAGTCTTCGACTCATCGGTAGACAGAGGAGAGCCCGCCGTATTCCCAGTCAGTGGCGTAATCAAGGGATGGACGGAGATACTTCAACTGATGCCGGTCGGGTCCAAGTGGCGTGTCACCATCCCCTACAACCTGGCTTATGGCGAACGAGGTGCGGGTCAGGCGATCGAGCCATATAGCACTCTCATCTTCGATATCGAGTTGCTTGGAATCGAAAAGTAAGCACAAAGAGAATACAATATCAACAAACTAATTAAATACATTTTATTACAATGAAGAAGATTATCCTTTCGTCAGTACTCGGCGTCGTTGCAACTGCAATGGTTTCTTGTACAGGTGGTGTCTCTACAAACGTATCTATCAAGACACCGGTTGACTCAGCTGCTTATGCGGTAGGGTTTGTGAATGGTCAAGGGTTCGCTAATGCTCTTAAGGGCTTCCCGGGTGATTCTATCGACACTAAGATCATCGTCGCAGGTATGTTCGACGCTCTCAACGGTCAGACCGGCAAGATGACTGTGGAAGAAGCGCAAGCGTTCCTCGAAGGTTATCTACAAAAAGCTCACCAGGCTACATTAGAAAAGAACAAGGAAGAGGAAACGACTTTCCTTGAAAAGAACAAAGGCGAAGAAGGTGTCGTAACCACAGAGAGCGGTCTCCAGTACAAGTATGAAGTACAAGGCACAGGTGCTGTCGCTACTTCTCCGGCAGACACAGTGGTTGTTCACTACAAGGGTACAACTCTTGACGGTAAGACCTTCGACTCGTCTTATGATCGTGGCGAGCCAGCTACCTTCCCTCTCGACAGAGTGATCGCAGGTTGGACTGAAGCGTTCCAGATTTTCCCTGCAGGAAGTAAGGTAACAATCTGGTTGCCGGCCGCTATTGCTTATGGCGAAAATGCACCTGCAAACATCGGTCCTAACAGACTTCTCCGCTTCGATTGCGAACTTCTCGAAGTACGCCCTGCAGCGAAGTAATATAATTTATCCGTAAAGAGGATAAAGACAATAGGGGCTGCCCGACGATACAGTCAGGCAGCCCCTGCTGTTTATACAAGATTGCGTATATTTGTCCGTGCAAACTACCAGTAGAACTATGAAAGCGCGCACAAAAGGACTCCGTAGCTCCGCCATCATATACATACTCCTATGGACACTTTTAGGGGTCAGGACAGTCGTTGCTCAAGAGCATCGCCCGCTCGAGATTGCGGACTCGCTGAAAGTACTCCTACCAATGCCGCAAGGCTCCACCGAAATCAAGCTGAACGAGAAGCTGATGTTCGAGAGACAGAAAGCACTCAACAAGCTGATCGATACCTTCAAACAACAACGCTCCGACCGTCTCTGGGATGCACGGAGTATGGGCATCGAGAGACCTCTTATGCAGACAGACCGCCTGACTATCGTAGGAGCGATTCATGAAGGTATGAACTTCAACGAGCTCGGGACCTTTAGCCACATCCACACCAACGCTAAAGAGCTAAGCCTAGCCTACCGACTTTCGCCCCAGTTATCCCTCCTCTCATCTGTCAAGATGGGAACCTCTGCCATCCCCTTTATATCACCGACCGAGAAGCTCTACGACCTATCCGTGGGTATAAACTACACGCCCTCGGATCAAGTCAGTCTCTACACAGGCATTTCTGCCGGCAGCTTCATGCGCTCACAGTACATCAATCCCCGACTTGTCGGTATGTTTGCGCTGACCGATAGGCTCAATCTCAACGTCTCAGGGGGGATGAGTATGTACGGTGCCCCCTTCTCTCCGCGGCTCGATCATAGGGAGTTCTATGCCAATATGCGATTGCAGTACAAGACCGATCTCGGGCTATACCTGTACGGTACCGGCTTCACCTCCACACACCATCAGTTCAGTAGCCCCTTCCCTGCCTATACCTTCAGCGGCGTTGGCGGAGGAGTCGGGTACAACATCCCGGGGGCCGGACCTGTCGAAGCCGGCATCACGTATGTGTACAACCCGCACACTCAGCGAATGGAGCCGAGACTGTCCCTCAATCTTATGGGCGGACTTATCTATCTTATCAAAAAGATTGTCGAAGTCGCCACGGAATAGAGACACAGAGAGACTGCAATGATTGTTAGTTGTTGCATATTTACGTACTTTTGCGCCAAATAATTTACAACATGAAGCTCGCACATTTAGACCACAAGAAGATAATAGGACACCTAGCCATCCTGGGAGCCAACGTGATGTTTGCCATAAATATCCCTATCGCCAAGGCAATAGTGGGCCCCGAAGGGGTAGATCCTCTGGTGATTTCATTCTTTCGTTTCACCGGAGCAATGATATGTTTTTGGCTCGTCTCCCTATTCATCAAGCGAGAGAGAGTCGCTCCGAAAGATCTGGTATTGCTTTTCTTCGCCGGGCTGTGTGCTGTCGGGCTCAATCAAGTCCTATTCGCCATATCGCTTGAGTACACTACGCCGCTCGACATTGCCCTTATCAATACTACCGGGCCTATCTTTACGCTACTGATGGCTGCACTTTTTATGAAGGAGCCTATCACAGGACTCAAAGCCCTTGGCGTAGGGCTCGGGGCCGTCGGTGCAGTATGGCTTGCTATCCTATCCAACTCGATGGTTACCGAGACCGAGGGATCGGGGCGCATCATCGGCATTGTGCTCGTCTCCATCAGCGTCCTGGCATATGCGTTGTACCTTACTCTCTTCAAGGGAGTGATAAGTCGCTATCATCCCATCACGTTGATGAAGTGGATGTTTACCTTCGCCTTTATCCTGACTACGCCCTTCTTCTTCCCCATGGTCCTCAAGTCCGGGATAGAGACTCAGAGCACCGACTTCTTTGTACGCTTAGGGTACGTCGTGATCTTTGCCACATTCTTTGCCTATCTGCTTATCCCGATAGCACAGAAACGTATACGCCCCACGGTCGTAAGCATGTATATCTATGTCCAACCCTTCATAGCGGGAGTTGTTTCTGTGGCTGTCGGCATGGACACATGGCATTGGGGGAGAGTCCCGGCGATATTGCTTATATTCATAGGTGTATTCCTCGTGACCCAAAGTAAGAGTAGAGAGGACCTCACCGTTAAGGGGGACCCGAGAGCGTAATCGGTTGTGTGATCATACAAGGGGGGCTGTGTCCGAGGTCGGATCCAGCCCCTTTTGTATTCCGCTCAGGTACGGCAGCACGAGCGACCGAGAGAAAAAGTATCCGCATCGGGAACAAAACATACGGAGGACGGGATATGAACTACTTTTCTGCCCTTGAAAATTACTTTTCTGCCCCGGATAACTAATAACCCGCTCCGGAAAACCAACTTTCAGCCGCTGAAAACAACCTCAGGTGCGGTAAGGGGGAACTTTGTTGCGTGATCTCAACCACTTCCCCTTGGATCTATATAAAAAAAGACTGTGTCGTAAGCGAGTTTACGACACAGTCTTGCTATGCTGCCGGTGCGGCACACCGTATTATCGTCCCGTACCCACGGTCGTCACCATACTGCTTACGGTAAAGGTGCCTGCGCTTGTCCCAGTGGTGTAGGTACCACCTGTGTAGAGACCGTTGAAGTCGCTTGTGGGGTTTGTTACCGACCCGCCCTTGTACACTGTATATGAGCCTGTGGTAAGGTCTGCATTGCTGAAGAGGAGAGTAGCCGAACTATACGTGCGTGGCATCTTGAAAGTCAAGATAGCTGTGCCGGAAGAGTTCGTGATGGCCAGTATCTGACCGCTGGTGAGTGATAGACCTCTGTACACAACTACTCGCTGTGTGGTAGCACTTGCAGTCGGACTACTTGTCGAACCACCCAGCCCGATCACTGTACCGCCCGTGATGGCAAACTGGCTATTGTCTGCATCGATACCGGCTTCAGGGGCTGCTGCACCTGATGCGATTACGACGCCTCCGCTTATGGATATGGTACCGTTGGAGTCCATACCGTCATTTCCCGAAGCATAGCAGTAGAGTTTACCTCCCGAGATATTGATCGCAGTAGTGGCGTTCAGGCAGTCATCGACGGTCGTGACGTAGAGTGTCCCTCCATTTATCGTCATTGTCGCTTCGCTTTCCAGGCCTTCGCCTCCATCTTGAGTCGCATTGATGGTAATCGTACCGCTATTGATGGTCACATTTGCATCGCTCTTGATCGCCTTAGGATTGGCATAGTCTGCACTGTCTCCTGAACCCGATACCAAGAACTTTGCCCCTGTAGTGTACACCTCTACGGTCGGACCGGTGGTCGAAGCAGACTGACCTATGACGAGATCGCCGTCGGAGGAGATACCCTTACCGGCAGTACCGGTGCTCTTGACATAAATAGTGCCTCCGTAGAGATAGCAATTGCCATCGGGAGAGATACCCGTAGCGGAGTAAGAGTCGAGTGCCCCACTCTCATCGGTATACTTACCGCCATTGCCGGAAGTATTGATCGTGAGCGTGCCACCGGTCATCGTGAAGTTGCCATCGGGAGAGAT
>JBHBLB010000023.1:0-4820 GCA_041791495.1 Porphyromonas sp. | reverse complement strand
GGGCTAAGTCGTAACAAGGTAGCCGTACCGGAAGGTGCGGCTGGAACACCTCCTTTCTGGAGCCTTGATGATCTTTTCTTGGAGAGAAGTAGAAGTGGTAGAATCCTTATACTGCTTGTCAATGTCCTCTGTCTCGGTATGCTTAATGAAATATTTGAGGGGGAATTAGCTCATCTGGCTAGAGCGCGACACTGGCAGTGTCGAGGTGACCGGTTCGAGTCCGGTATTCTCCACTGTCGTAATATATAGCTTTGATCTTCCCGATGTATATTCGCCCGGATTCTTTTATGAGTCTCGGGTCTTTTTTATTTTATATCTCGATGGACCTTTTCCTTTTGATCCATATTCGGATAGGCATCTATGTAGTCTTTTTGTTATATATTTCGGAGGAAATTCAGGAGAGATGGCTTCGACTATGTGCGAAGTGGCTCCTTGGAGGGTGGGAAATAAGACGGCATTCCCGGAGAGGCGGAAAAGTATTGACGTGAAATGGGTCCGTGGAGAGTCGGTAAAAGAGAAGATATTCCTGGGAAGCCGAGATGTATTGCGACTAAGGGGCTTTGGGGAAAGGCGGACAAGTTATCAATGCTTCCTCAGACAGTCGAGAGGTATTGCTGCAAAGTAGCCCCGAGGAGTCCCTACAAATAGAATTCCTCTCCGGCTTCCCGGGGAGGAATTGACACAAAGTAGTCCCGAGGAGTCCCCTACAAATAAAATACCTCCCCGGGAAGCCGGAGAGGTATTGCTGCAAAGTAGCCCCGAGGAGAATCGAACTCCTATTTAAAGTTTAGGAAACTTCCGTTCTATCCGTTGAACTACAGGGCCCTATCGGAGTACAAAAGTATAATAATTTTGGACGATATGCAAGGACAAGGACCGACTATATCTGTGATTACGGTATGCTTTAACGCTGCCGATGATCTGGAGAAGACAATACTTTCGGTAGCAAGGCAGAGCTACCGAAAGGTAGAGTATATTGTCATTGACGGAGGCTCAAGAGATCGCACTGCGGAGGTATTGTCACGATATGCGGATCTTTTTTCGGTCGTGCTCTCTGAACCCGACCGAGGGATCTATGATGCGATGAACAAAGGCATAACCCTTGCTACGGGTGATTACCTTTGCTTCATGAACGCGGGCGATACCTTTCACACCGGTGATACGCTCTCTCAAGTCTTCGAGCAGGTCGATGTCACGTGCTTGCCCGGAGTGATCTATGGAGATACCGATATCTTGGATGCCGAAGGTCGCTTCCTTCGTCATCGTCGCCTGACTCCGCCAGAAGTCCTTACGGCAGACAGTTTCCGGAGCGGTATGGTCGTGTGCCATCAGTCTTTCTATGCGCGCCGAGACCTTGTCCCCTATTATGATCTTCAGTACCGCTACTCGGCAGACGTAGACTGGTGCATCAAGATCCTCCGATCCTCCCCCTTCAATCTCAATACCCGCCTCACGCTCACCGACTTTATGGACGGAGGTACCACCACACGGCACCATCGAGCTTCACTTATCGAGAGGTTTCGTATTATGAGTAAGCACTTCGGGCTTCTCCCTACCGTATGGCGGCATATAGGCTTCCTGATCAGGGCATTCACACTTCGTTGAGGCCCCACTTCCCCCAACCATAAAAGAGTGTATAGAAAATATAAGAATACCCCATTTCGTTGGTATCGTGAAATTTATGGATATATTTGCGATGTGCGAACCTAAAGAATGTTGTCGATGGAATGGTGCAAACTCTTCTCTAACAAAGTCTCACGCGGCTTAGCAAGTTGTGTGTTGTTGCTATTGTGTCTGTGCGTTTCGCAAGTGAAGGCGTCTGCACAAGAGAGCACTGAGCCCACCACACCTGTGCGCGGATATATGGTTCCGGCAGAGCGTGAGGGGCGAGATACCATCCCTCATATCCGGCTTCGTACATTGCACGTCTTCGCTCCGCTCAACTTCGCAAGCGAAAAGGAGCGACTCGATTACCTGCGTCTCATCAGGGATGTCAAGAAGACTCTGCCGTTTGCTAAGATTATCGCTTCGACGATGAAGGAGACTTTCGAGTACATGGAGACGCTCCCCAACGATAAAGAGCGCAATAAGCACCTCAAGAGGATGGAGAAAGAGCTCTACAAGGAGTACTTCCCTCAGATGAAACAACTGACCTTGCGACAGGGGAAGTTGCTTATCCAGCTCATCGACCGCCAATGCGGGTCGTCGGGCTTTCAGCTCGTGGAAGCATTCTTAGGGGGCTTTTCTGCCAACTTTTGGAATATCTTTGCCAAGGTTTTAGGGGCAAACCTCAAGGCAGATTACGACCCTAAGGGCAAAGATGCCCTGACCGAGCGAGTCGTCATCCTCGTCGAGTACGGCATGGTATAGTGCCCAGGCAGGTCAGTTCAGGGGCGAGTCCAGATCTACTACCGATACATCAAACTTACGAGGCACCTCATCGAGAAGATCGAAAAGGGTCTCTCTGCTATCGGCTCTCAGGAGAGCTATGCGCATACTCTTGAAGTCCGGTACCCCTTTGAATATAGGAGTCATGGCGATATGCCTACGGATGTGGAGGATCCCCCGGTACTCTCCGCACTTCTCTATGCTTTCGTCTATCTGCCGCTTCAGTATATCTATGTACCAGGAGTAGTCATGTCGGGGAGCCTTTTCACCTCTGAGGCAAGCCATCACTCGCTCAAACATCCACGGCCTCCCTATCGACCCTCTCCCTATCATCACAGCATCCACTCCTGTTGTCTCGAACCTCATCACGGCATCTTCGCCCGTGAGTATGTCGCCGTTCCCTATGATCGGTACGGATATGCGGGGATTCTCTGCTACACGGCGGATGGGCTCCCAGTCCGCCACCCCTTTGTACATCTGACTTCTCGTACGTCCGTGGATGGTGATTGCGGCAGCTCCGGCATCTTGTAGCTGTTCGGCAAGCGACTCTATCACTATCTCGTTGCAGTCCCACCCGAGACGTGTCTTGACCGTGACCGGTAGGGAGACCGCCTTTGCCACCTCACGAGTGATCTCAAGCATGAGCGGTATGTTGCGTAGAAGCCCGGAGCCCGCACCTTTTCCTGCCACACGTTTTACGGGGCAACCGAAATTGATGTCGAGTATATCCGGCTTCACCTCCTCGCATATACGGGCTGCTTCGACCATCGTGGCGGTATCTCTGCCATAGATCTGTATGGAGACAGGACGTTCGGTATCGGCCACACGCATCTTCCTTAGCGAAGAGTCCACACCCCTTATCAGAGCATCGGCAGAGACGAACTCCGTGTACACCAAGCTCGCACCGAACTCCTTGCACAGATGTCTGAAGGAAGCATCGGTGACATCCTCCATAGGAGCGAGGAAGACGGGCCTTTCGCCGAACTCAATCTCCCCTATCTTCATACCTTACTTTCCTTTCCCTTCTCCGTTTCGAGTAGGGTCTTCGCACGCTCGAGTGCGGAGAAGATGTCGGAGCATATATTCTCTTGCCCGATCTTTTCCCCCAATCCTGTCATCTCTATCGATTTACGCACCTCGTCACGTACCCCGCTGAGTATGATTGCTATCCCCTCCTTGCGGTGATGATCTACCATGATGCCGAGGTTGTATAGCCCAGTGCTGTCGATGAAAGGCACCTTACGCATCCTTATGATACGGCACTTGGGGGCCGAAGCTATCGAACGCATCGTCTCATCGAACTGGTTCGCTATACCGAAGAAGAACGGTCCATCTATCTCATAAGCCTCTATCCCCTTAGGCAGATGTAGCGTGTCGTGCACAAGGGTTTCCGCTCCGTGAGCCGGGTCGAGCTGCTCTCCATGGCGCACTATACCCGTTACTTTCATGACACGACGCATAAATAGAAGCACGGCGAGCAGCACACCCACCTCGATGGCTACGGTCAAGTCTATGAGGACTGTGAGGAAGAAGGTCACGAGCAGTACGGCCACATCGCTCTTAGGGCCCTTGAAGATCGATACGAACGACCGCCATCCACTCATATTGTACGACACGATCACCAGCACACCTGCGAGAGCAGACAGAGGGATGTATGCCGTGAGCGGAGAGAGGAATAGGAGGATCAGCAGCAGTACTACGGTATGTACGATCCCTGCCACCGGGGTACGAGCTCCGTTGTTTATATTAGTCATCGTACGAGCTATCGCACCTGTGACAGGTATCCCTCCGAAGAACGGCACCACCACATTCGCCACCCCCTGGCTTATGAGCTCGGTGTTGGAGTCATGCTTTGCGCCTATCGCACCATCGGCTACCGAAGCACTCAGTAGGCTCTCTATGGCTCCCAGCATAGCTATGGTCAGTGCGCTCGGCAGGAGGAGCCGTAGGCGTTCGACAGTGATCTCGGGTGTGCGGAACTCCGGGAGCGCACTCGTGAACGTGAAGTGGTCGCCTATCGTGTCGGGAGTAGCTATGTTTGTGTAGCGTTCGAGCAGGAACGCCACTACGGTAAGCACGATGAGGGCGATGAGCGAGCCCGGTATCTTCTTAGATATCTTGGGTGTGAGCACGATGATGAGTACAGCCACGACCGAGAAGACAAGGGCAAGGGGTTGTATCGTACCGAAGTTGGCGAAGTACGCTTGCCACTTCCCGATGAAGTCCCCCGGCAAGTCACTTATCGTGAGTCCGAATATGTCCTTGATCTGAGTCGTGAAGATGGTCACGGCTATCCCCGAGGTGAAGCCCACGATGATGGGATAGGGGATGAAGCGTATCACCGTCCCGAGGTGCAGAAATCCCATAAGGATCAGCATCGCTCCCGCCATCAGTGTGGCTATGGCCAGACCATCCACCCCATGCTGTGCTAT
>JBHBLB010000022.1:0-56870 GCA_041791495.1 Porphyromonas sp. | reverse complement strand
CCCAGCGACAAAGGACAAACTACCGCTCAGCGAGACACTCATAGTGAAGTGACCCGGATCAGTCCTATAACTCAAACAAATGGGGTTGTGTCAAAGTACAGACACAACCCCATTTTGTATTTTACCCCAACGGAAGGGGATAAGGACTCCTACCGCATGGGGAACCACCCAGAAGCGGTTACAAACATCTGCAGATCGGGACGGGAATTGATTTTCCGGAGCTGAACATTACTTTTCCGCTCCGTATTACTGCTTTTCAGCACCGAAAAGTTAGTTTTCCAGTGCTGAAAAGCAGTTCATACTCCAATCTCCGTAAGTTTGGAATAGGATCGTGTAGATTTTCCTAAGTAGACTATATCTGCACCATCACCCATGCGACAAGGACATCATATATCACGACCCAGGCTCCGTACCCATCCCGACAATACGTATTGTTATGAAAAACAGGAGGACTCCCCCCGACAGCCTTATCGCAAAGTACACTCCGTACGATTACATTGATACATATACCGGAGTCGTCTCCAGCCCCCGAGCGATTACGACAGAGGCCTTTTCGGACATTGTATTCGATCGCAAACCTGACCGGATGCGGAGGGTCATGCAACTAAGAGACGTACTCGTGAAGCCATTTAAGCCAGATAATGTCGGTCGCTTCACCGATATGGCACGAAAGAAAAGCACAGATGAGACGGTCTTTGGGAAAGTAGACAGGCTCCTTACGTTTCATGCCTCCCTACTGTGTGGGAAACACATAGATGGTAAGCAGGAACTGCGGATAACGACAGTCGTAAAGTACAACAACACGTTAGGGAAAGTATACTTCTCCATCATACGACCTTTCCATGCAATCATAGTAAAATCGCTCCTGAACAAAGTGGCAAGGAGCATCGAACAGCCATAAAATTCCATCTCCCTGATCCCTTTTCGATGTTCAACCCACCGTATAGATTTCTTATTATCACTTATTATTTTTACCTTTACGATAGAGTTTTATATAAACAGAACTTAGATTGATTAGATTATGGATATTAGAAAATTTCTTATGACAGGCGTACTGTCAGCAGTCGTTGTATCCGGAATGATGCAAGCGCAAGTAAGAGATGTAAGTGTCACTATCTCACCTTTTGTCGAATACAACTGGTGGAACGACAACATCGCACTGAAAGACTCCCCCTTCTGGGGCGCAAGAGTGGGCTTCGGGTTCGGACCTTACTTCGAACTCAGAGGGACATTGGAGAAGTCTCTTAACCTCAAAAATGCCCTCGAAGGCAAAAGCTGGAACCCACTCAACCAAGAGACCCTCGATAAACTTGACGGTATGGACATCGACATCACCCGAATAGGCGGTGAAGCCAAGCTTAATATCTTCGGCAATAGTGCATTCTCTCCATTCGTTACTGCGGGTACGGGCGTGCAGATATTCGACTATACGCCGTTCGGTACCGGTAACGTGGACAACGCCATTGCCAACGCACGTGTCAAAGAACGTCAAATCTACATGAGCCTTGGCCTTGGGATGAAGATGGCCCTCTCGGACAGGATGGCGATCTCTCTCGAAGCAAAGAACGTCCGGTTCAATATGGATGCAGAGAATTCGTACATAGATCCCTCTGTGGCAGACAAAGATAAGAGATGGGGAAACTGGGCCGCTGTGGCTTCTATCGACTTCTACCTCGGTAACAATGCTACTGCACGCGACAGCAGATACGGTAGTGCATACCGCAACATCTTCAACGATGGCTTCAAAGGTCCGAAGTTTGTCGTAGAGCCTGGGGTAGCTTTCGTAGACTTTAGCAGTAAGTCCCACCACACCGACCAGTGGTTTGTCGGGGGATCTGCAGGAATCGATCTCTCCTCTCTCGTAGGAATTCGTGGGTTTTACTATCAAGCCACAAAGGAACCCGGCAAACTTGACCTCAACTTCAACGACAATATGAAGATGTATGGCGCAAATATCATCGCACGTCTCAACTATCCACGAGGGATTGTGCCGTACCTTTCGCTCGGAGTCGGGTATATGAAGAGTGAGGGAAGCCAACTCTTCAGGAAAAATGACCTATTCGCTCTCGCAGGCGCAGGGATAGAGGTACCGGTATCTAAGTACATCGCTCTCTTCGGGACATATAGTGCCATGCTCACCACCGACAGAGAAGTGATCAATGACGTAACCAAAGTACAAAGCCCTTCGGAACTGATCAACAACAATATGTATACCGCCGGGGTACGCTTCAACCTCGGGGTGTCGGCTTCTACGCCTGTCTATGGCGAAACATCGCGTTCGGATGCGGACTTTGTCAACGAACGCATCAATGACACCCGTAGTGTGGAAGAGCACATCAACCAAAGAGGTGACACAAGAGACTATACTCCAGCAAGCGAGCGTACCGTCCCCAAGGCAGAAGTATCACGTGAAAAGGCAGCCAAGACTCCGTCCGACCGGATGACCAAGAGGGAGTTTGAGGAGATGGTAGAGCGCATCCTCGACAAGATACGTAAGGAAGAGCGTGAACGTACTGCCCTTATGACAAAGAACGAGACTACGATCCTCCTCTCCGCTCTCGGGGAAGAAAAGGCGGCAAAAGCCACTACAAAGTCCGCAGACAATAGCGAACTCGTAACGGCTCTTCAGGAAATATCCAAGAAGCTTGACCGTAATCACAACGAAATGATGAGTACCCAGAGAAGCTCAGCTACGACAACGATAGTCACTCCTGTCGCAGGCAGTGCCAAGAGTGGTGCACAAGGCACTCACACGGTCCAGGATCCGACGGTCTACAATACCAATATCGCAGCACCGGCGAAAGCATCTTTCCTATCGCTCAACCGCCTTGCTGTGCTTGCCGGTCCATCCTTTGGCGAACATACATTACTGAATGTAGGTCTCCGCGGCTATATGCAAGTAAGCAATACATCGTTCGACTTCGTCCCCGAAGTCTTTATCGGCTTCGACCCTGAGCGAGGTTACGGTCTCTCGGGCAACGTACTGTACAACATCAACCTCGGTAAAGAGAGCAAGTTCACCCCATACGCAGGTCTCGGGCTCGGTATCTTCAACCACGGGAATAAGACAACTGCCGGCTCCAATATCATTGTCGGGGCGAACATAAATACGATTGCAGGCGGAGCATTCTTCGTAGACTTCTCTGCGAGAAATCTATTCAAGAACAATCAGCTTGCAGTAGGCTACCGCTTTGTATTTTAATCTTTGGAGGGATTGAGCTATGAAAAGACTTCTCACCATTATAGTCGTGACCCTATTCGGCTCCGCTACGCTCTTAGCTCAGACAGGGACTACTCCCACAGACTCCCTGACCTCGCAAGAGATTGTAGAGATGCTCTATGCTTCCGGAGCGATAGATCAGACCGACAGTACCGATAAGTATCTGCCTATCTCCAGAGAGCAGGCAGAGGAGCTTATTACCAAAATGATAATCGCAGTACGTGCTCCTCACGTGGAAGCTCGGATGAAGGATCAGATGGTACAGGACTTCAAGCTCGACATGCTCCGCCGAAAGCTCCTCGATCGTGCGCTCAAGGAGCTCTACATCGATGAGTATCGTGAGCGGATGGACCGGATGGAACGCCTCCTGATGATGCTACTCGTGTCGCAATCCGGCGGGAATATCGACCCGACGACCGTGCACAACATCATCCTCTCCGGCAGTGCCCAAGACAGAGAGATCGTACAGCCACTGATAACGAACATATTGCCGACATCGACAGCTACGGATGAGACTCCCCTCTCCGAGGCTCCGATACTGGTCGAATCCGGCAAGATGCCGACGACCGTCATCGTACCCGTGGCAGGGGCTACGGCAGAGCCCACAGCTCAGACTACCACCCCGGTAGTGCCGGCACAGATCGTGATGACACCAGGATACTTCAAGCATCAGGTCTTCTTTGCCAACGCATCTTCGCAACTTTCGGACGATGCCCGGAAGACGCTCGACACCGTCGTAATACTGATGCAGAAGAACTCACGCACAAGAGTGCAACTCAGAGGCTATGCGTCGAGAGAGGGGAGAGTAGAGTTCAACAACAAACTCTCTGCCCGCCGTGTCAATGCCGTGGCCGAATACCTTTACGATAAAGGGATCGACCTGTCCCGACTGGAGATCATCCCCACCGGGATCGACAGCATGAAAGATAACTACGCCGATGCTCGTCGGGTAGATATCACGCCTGCTCCTGAGAAGTAAGAGGACGGGACAGCATAAACCAAAGAAGTGGTGGTGTCATGGGGCAATCCTACACCTCCACTTCTCTTTTGCACCAAGGAGCGAGAGTAAGATAAGTACCCGACGCCTCTCCCTCCAGATGCGGTCACAATCTATCGGATGACCGGATATGAAGTTGTAATCCAGAGCTGAAAGTTAGTTTTCAGTGGAGGAAAACCAATCATCTGGGGCTGAAAATTACCGTTCAGCCCCGGACCATACCTTCTCGTGCGGAAGAAATAAGATTTCGATCCCGTAAGTACAGAGTTCTCTATCCGCCCCTCTGCTCCTTTGATTGAAGCCAAGCATCGCCTTTTACCCATACGGAGCAAACAAAAGAGAGGGGGCTGTGTCATAGTCGGTCTATGACACAGCCCCCCTCTCTCCGATTATCTTATCTATCTTACTTACGAAAGATACGCACCTTAATGATCTTCATATCCCTAGTCGGGCGGTCATACTTGTCGCGAGGTTGGCGAGCGATCTTGTCTATGACCTCAAGCCCCTCGGTCACCTCCCCATAGATGGTATAGATCCCGTCGTAGGTCGGAAGTCCTCCATGCTGGGTGTAGGCTTCCCTCTGTTCGGGGGTAAATATCCGCTTGTCCGGTGAAGCCTGCAACACTGAATCCACCACGGCATTGATGGCCATGGCCTTCTCATTGAATGCTCTCGGGTTTGCCTTGCGCAATGAGTCCATCTTAGCCTTCACGGGATTGTAGTACTTCTCCATCGCTTTGGCACGTATAGGATTATTCTTCACCATCTCCAGCGTGTCAAGCCTGCCGGAGGTGTACGGGATGCCCTGTACGATGAAGAACTGAGACATATCGGACTTGCGTGAGGGATTGAACTTTGGCTCCTGCTTGGGCGCAGCAAGTGCACCTTTCTTGTAGAAGTGGATGCCACTCTCTTCGTGCGCGATCTCCTTGCTTCTATCACCCGATCCGATACGAGCCCCGGGCTTGGCTCCACGAGAGTCAGAAGAACCGCCCTGGATCATGAACTCCGGGATCACACGGGCAAAGAGGGTGCCATCGAAGCCGCCCTTTTCGGCATGACGCGCAAAGGCTTCGGCGTGTCGTGGCACGTCGTCATAGAGATAGCCACGCATAACTCCTACGTTGGTCTCTATCTCAAATCTTATGCTCTGTGCCCATATATCTCGTAGTGCACATAGGCTTGTGAGGAGCACAGCAATGGCTATTATTACCAGTCTCTTCATACAATAGTTATGATATTATTTCAGTTTACTTATAGCTGATCCACTTCCACAAGTCCTTCAATGAGGGTTTCTTGCCATACATCAATATACCAACTCGGAATATCTTGGCAGCAACCCATATCAACGCAAGCGTCCCCAAGACAAGACTGACCGCGGAAAGAGCAATCTGCCATACCGGAGGATCGAACGGCAAACGCACCATCATCACTATCGGGGAGCTGAAGGGAATGAAAGAAGCCCACAAAGCAAGAGGTCCGTCAGGGTTACTTGCAGAATAGAACCCCGCATAGAACGCAAAAAGCATAACGAACGTGATGGGCATAACCATCTGTCCTGCGTCTTCATCACTATCCACAGCAGCACCGGCGGCAGCAAAAATGGATGCGTAGATGATGTAACCGAAGATGAAGTAGAACACGAATGCGATGAGCAAACCACCGAAATTGAAGCCAGACAAGGCCGCTATCATCTGCTGTATCTCTACGACACTCGAAGCATCCATGCCCGAACTTGCCACCTGAGCACTCAGTGCCTGTGCATCGAATGTGACGGAACTAAGCACTACCAACTGGGCAACGACAATACCCAGGACTATCAAAATCGCCCAGATAAGCATTTGCGTAAATCCTAACAATCCGATCGCGCAGATCTTCCCAAAGAGCAATGTGCGGGGAGATACGGAAGAGATGATGATCTCTACGATACGATTTTTCTTCTCCTCCCTGACACTCTGCATGACCATCTGCCCATACATGATGATAAATATGTAGATCAAGATATTGAAGACCTGCCCAACGATCGTGGCGACAAGCGATGAGGCCACCTTCTCTGTACCATCCTTTTCCCAACGGATGGTAGAGATGTTGAGTACGACTTTGGACTCATCGATGATCTTCTTCAGCTCGGGGATGTCGAAGGAAGCAATCTTCTCATCCCTCAAGGTAGGGAGCAGGACGGACTCTATCTTGTCCCTAAGGTCATTAGGTATCTGTTTGCCTGTGTGTATGGATAGAGCCCGTGGATTGTCGAGTAGGTCTTCCGTGATCACAATATATGCATAAATATCCTCCGAAGGCTCCTTACGGTACTCGGAGATGTCCTTATCTCCCCGGCTGAATGTGTATATATCGTCTGACTTGAAAAGGTCAATGTACTTGTCCGTTTTGTCTATGACCACTACATTCTTTACGGTCGTGTCTTTGGAGGTCAGTGCAATGATCGACGGGACAAAGATAAGAGCAAGGAAAATGATCGGGGTAAGTATGGTGAAGACAATGAAAGACTTCTTCTGTACCCTTGTAAGGTATTCTCGTTTGAGTACTATGAAAAATTTATTCATAATGGTTATGCTATCAGTTTTGTGCGTTTTCAGAAATGTTTTCGACTCCAACTACATCAAGGAATATGCGGTGCATCGTCGGCACAACTTCCTCAAATCGGAATATCTCACCGGCTTCGCTCCAATCACGGATCAGCTCGGACGAAGAGAGACGTTCGGGATTGCTGATCGTCATGTCCGTCATCCCGCTTGACTCAGATAGTATTTCATCGATCGGATACTTACTTTTTAGGGACTCAGAGATCCGAGGGACGGCATCGAAACATATACGATACTTGTCGCCTTTATAGTGCTGTTTGATGCAACGGATATCGCCATCGAGCACTACTTTAGAGCGATTGATGAGAGTGATATTATCACATATCTCCTCTACACTCTGCATATTGTGTGTCGAAAAGATAATGGTGCTGCCCTTCTCTTTCAGCTCTAATATCTCACGCTTCAGGAGCTCGGCATTGACAGGGTCAAACCCGCTGAAAGGTTCATCGAAGATCAAAAGGCTTGGTTCGTGCATCACGGTAGAAATGAACTGCACCTTCTGAGCCATCCCCTTGGACAACTCTTCCACCTTCTTGTCCCACCACGACATGATGTCCAACTTCTCAAACCAAGTTTGTAGACGAACCTTGGCATCTTTATGGGAAATGCCTTTCAGTTCGGCCAAATAAATCGCCTGCTCTCCTACTTTCATCTTACGATATAGCCCCCTCTCTTCGGGCAAGTAACCGATACGGTTGAGATCCGATACCATAAACGGACGGCCCTCGAAAGAGATCGTGCCACTATCGGGGGCCGTAATACGGTTGAGAATACGTATCAGAGTGGTTTTCCCCGCTCCATTAGGACCAAGCAAACCGTGTATCTTACCTTTCTCTACTGCCATACTTACATGGTCGAGAGCTCGGTGGTTTGTGTAGTCTTTGACTACATCTTTTACTTCAACTACGTTCATCGTCTAATAGATAATATATATTTACTGTTGTACTTAATTGACTTTGGTAATAAGGGCTAATACACGTTCGCCAAGCACTTCCGCCATATCTCGCTTTATCTTATTCAGATTTTGGACTTTACTTAGGTGGACAGAGAGGCTATCGGTATGCATCGGGTCATTGCTCATCCCTTTGATTATCTCAAGCTCTTTTACTATCTCCGCCTCGATGATGCGGTACTTCAAGCCCAAAATATCGGTCATGATGCTCCGGAGGAGCGAATCTCCCTGTCCTTTCTCCTCCTCATAGGCTTTGTGCAGACTGCTTAATTGTCTGTCCTCCATGATACACTTATTGGCAATGCTCCGTATAGCGTCATCGGGATGAGAGGTAAGGTGTCGTGTAGGATTGAACATCTCAGCGACGACAATCCCCTTATGTATCTCAGCGATGCACTCATCCAGGATCCGAATAAATAGGGAGGAGAGGTACTTCTCTTCCCTAAGCTCTGCAAGCTCTGCCGAGATTATTTCCGCAACTGTATACTTCTTTTCATCATTTTCATCGGCATACTCATCTATCACAGTCGTACCTTGACGTATGATGTATTCCAATATCGGGAGCTCGAAAGCATAAAGATCTTCCGGCTCATTTGGCAAAGTCGGAGTGGTTACTACGGTCTGTGGCTGAGGCTCATCGGGCTCGAAGTCGGCAGGAGAGGGTTCATTAGGTAAGAACTCCGGTACTTGTGCCCGACTACGTTCGCGTTCTCGCTCTCTTGCTACCTGATCTGCCCGCTCGTGCCTAAGCGTATCTACCTTGGAGAATATGACTTCGTCGCTAACATCAAGCAGTTTTGCCGAATCCCTCACATATATCTCTCGAGTGATTTCATCCTCAATATATGAGATAGAGTCCACAATGCTTGAGACAAGACGTACCTTAGACTGGGGATCACTATCACCCTCTTTGCTCAAAAGGGCTATCTTAAAACGTATGAAATCCTCCTCATGTCGATCTATATACTCCTTAATCGCTTCGGGAGAGTGCGCTTTTGCAAACGAATCGGGGTCGTGCCCGTCAGGCAGAAGTACGACCTTGACATTCATATCTTGCGCAAGAAGTATGTCTATACCCCTCATTGCAGCCTTGATCCCTGCCGCATCACTATCGAAGATCAACGTTACATTGTCAGTAAAGCGTTTGATCAATCTGACCTGCTCAATCGTCAAAGCCGTTCCCGATGACGCAACAGCGTTACGTATTCCTCCTTGATGGAAGGAAAGCACATCGGTATATCCCTCAACGATGAGGCACTTGTCTCGTTTGGATATATGCTGTTTGGCAAAATAGAGACCGTATAGTTCTCTCCGCTTATTGTATATATCGCTATCGGGAGAGTTGATGTACTTGGCGAGTTTATCACTACTCTTGAGGATACGTCCCCCAAAACCGACAATGCCTCCGCTTATAGAATGGATGGGAAATATGACTCTCTCCCTAAATCTATCTAGAAATCTCCCATCATCTTGTCGGATAACGAGTCCGAGAGTCTCCAATAGGGAAGGATCGATGCCCTCCTCTTTGGCTTTGACACTCAGGAACTCCTTGACCGTAGGTGCGTACCCGAGCTCAAACTCTCTGATAGTCTCAGGAGTAAATGCTCGCTCTTTAAAGTAAGAGAGTCCGACCATACGCCCCTCACCCGTATCATTGAGCGACTCTACAAACGCTCTTCGAGCAAAGTCATTAGCATTAAGTAACTTTTCCCTATTGTTACGTTTCTCGATTTCTTCCGGAGAAACCTCTTTCTCGACTATGGGGATGCCATACTTACGTGCCAGATAACGCAGAGCCTCTACGTAACTCATGTGTTCGTGTTTCATAAGGAAGTTGAGCGGAGTTCCGCCCTCTCCACAAGCAAAACACTTACATATATTCTTAGAAGGGGATACGGTAAACGAGGGACGCCTATCTTCGTGGAAAGGACATAACCCAAGGAAGTTCTGCCCACGCCGATGAAGCGTGACAAAGTCACTCACGACACCAACGATTTCAGCGGTATCGATGATTTTATTTACCGTAGCTTGATCGATCATTATCCTATTACGATCTTATTCTTTTCTGCATGTCCTCAAGGTATAGGCGAGCTTTCTCCAGGTCTTCGGGCGTATCTATACCGATAGAGTTGGTATTCGTCACTACGGTACGTATGCAGTATCCTCTTTGCAACCAACGAAGTTGTTCGAGACTTTCGCACACTTCGAGTTCGCCCTGTTCCATGCGGCTTATCTCACGAAGTGCTTTTGCTGTGTAAGCATACATACCTTGATGTTTGAGAAAGGTATGACTCCGTGCGTACTCAATGGGTTCTACCCCGCGAAGGTGCGGTATCACGCTACGACTGAAGTAGAGAGCTCTACCACCATTTCCTACCACAACCTTGACTACATTGGGGTTGGCAATATCTTCATACGGAGTAGTTGCAGGGAAAGGTACGACTGTCGTTGCGATGTCTGTCCCGGGGATATCGAAGCAAGAAATCAAAGCACGTATATGCTCTTCCGATACAAAAGGCTCGTCCCCCTGTATGTTGATCACCACATCAGGCGAAAGCCCGCTAAGCCGTAGTGCTTCCTCACACCGATCTGTTCCACTTAGATGGTCGGCAGAAGTCATCACGGCCTTCCCTCCGAATGCTTCCACGGCTCTCACGATACGCTCATCGTCGGTCGCCACTACGACATCCGTTAGCACTTCTGCCGCACGTTCGTACACACGTTGTATGATAGACTTATCGCCAATCATCAATAAAGGTTTGCCCGGTAGCCGTGTCGATCCATACCGTGCCGGGATGATACCCATCACATTCAGCACTCTTTCTCCTGCATCCATATATTACAGTTATCCTTACTCTCTCTATATATATGTGTAAAGTTAGCAATAATATCTATTGTCTCCCCTCGTATGGGTAACGAGCATATCCGAGCTGGGACAACACCCTTTCCCAGCCCTTTTCCCGAAAGATTGCTTAGAATTTGACGAAATCTTTCTGTTTCATCTCAATCACTTCGCCTACTGTCCGGAGCTTATCCATATCTATGCGCTTACCGTTTCCTACTATCGTATAGACAATACTACCGGGAGCGACCTTACGGGAGTGGAAGTCCATAAGTTCCTCTTGTGTCACACTCTTCACAATGTCCAGATAGCGAGCCGCCACATCCTGCTTATGTCCTCTACGACGAAGTGCAGAGACGTAGCGTGTCTTGTGGCGCAGCTCGGGGTAGAGTGCATAAGCACTATTGGTAAGTGTCTGTCGTGTCTCGGTAAATCTCTCTCTCTCATCCGGAGATACCCTAACCAGAGAGTCGAGCAAAACGATAGCATCCGACGTCTTATCCGCCTGTGTAGACATATAGAGTACAATGTCTCCTTTGTCTCCATTGAAGATCGGTGCCACACCTTCATACCAGCCCGACACACCATAAGCGAGAGATCTGTACTCACGTACCTCCTGAAAGAGGAGCGAACTCATACCTCTGCCCAGATAAGTACCGTAGAGTTCTGCACGCTTCATATCCTCGGGCGAGAGCCTTTCCATATTGAGGTATGCGCGGATTATAGTCTGATTTGCCTTGGGATCATCCACGAAGAAGACCTTTGTAGCACCTCCATGCGATGCAGATGGGAAATATACCGGAGCATCTCCCTTACGCACTATTTTATCTGTACGTAACCCCTCCCGAAGGGTCGCCAACACATCTTCTTGAGAAAGGTTACCGACATAGTGAAAGTCCGCTTCGGTCTCAAGCACCTCACGTAGAAGGGCGATGAGCTCCTCCCCTTTGAGACGCTTGACTTCCGACAGAGAGAGCTGTCGTCTCTGGTCGGAGTCCTCCCCATAGCGGATAAACGAGGATAGGTGGTTCGCAAGATCATTGGTAGACTGTTTGAGAGCTTTGTTGTCAAGTTTCTTAAGATCCACAAGCTTCTTGATCTTCTTATCATCAGCCTTTGCGTTGAAGACAAAGTCATGAAGCAGTCGCACACTCTCCACAAAGTACTTATCATACCCCACGAGTCCGATACGTATCTCCTCACGTGCCCCTACTTGCCAAGTGATGGACGTGCCGATGTTTTGGAAAGCTTCATTGATCTCATGAGCCGACTTGGTATGCGTGCCGATGAGGGGCATATAAGCCTCCAGATAGGATAGAGTACGATGGTTGTACTGTCCCTTATGATATACGATATCGAGGGAGAAGAGATCGTTCATTGTATTCTCTGTCATGTAGAGAGTTGCCAGATCATTGCCACCTATCTTCAGGGGCTTGGCTTCGTTTTCAAAGTCAATCGGTCGGATTTCTTTGTTGTTTACCGGCAGAGAGTCCAGATACTTTGCAAAGGGAGATTCTGCCCCTCTGTTGGGTGGGATGATAGGAGCAAATGGAGGTTTGGATATCTTGTCCTTGGGATAACGCCCTGTTTTCTTCCGCACATCTAAATAATTCTCCGTGAAGTACTTATTGGCGACGCGCACTATATCCTCCTTGGTCAGAGCTTCTATCCGTCCCAACCTTGCTTCGTAGTCGTCCCAAGTAAGACCGGAAGCAAATGTTATGGCCATCTCGTGGGCACGATTCATCGGCTTTTCGAGATTGAGGAGGAGGGTCTTTAGTACCGAATGCTTGATGCGATGGAACGTTGCCTCATCGAACTCCCCTGCCTTTACCTTACGGATTGCATCTTTGAGCATCTTCTGTGCAGACCTTGCCGTGCCGAAAGGGATGTTCGGGACCCCGAGGAGCATAAGTGCCCCCATATCGTCAAGGGTGATGAATACTCCTTGTGCCATCATGAGCTTGCCATCCATAGACAGGCGGTCGAGCAGCCCCGTACCGCCATCGTTGGTGAAGAGGGCTACCATGACCTCCAGAGCCTCTCGATCCTCGTGGGTTGTGGGGACAGCATGCCATGCCATAAGCGATGCGCTGACAAACGGGATGGGGAACTTTACATTGAAACGCTCTGCCCCCTTGAACGGATTTGCCTTCGGAGCCACGGGGCGAACAGCTTCTCCCGGACGTATCCTCCCGAACGTACGCTCGATGATAGGGATAGCGGCCTCGGCATCAAAGTCTCCTGTAAGGACCAGACCCATATTCCCTGCGACATAATACTTATCAAAGAAGTCACGCATAGCTCTGAGATCCGGATTTTTGAGCGCATCTGTACTGCCTATGATCTCGTACCTGTATGGATGCGGTGCGGCAAACCTGTCGATGATTGCCTTCATCGCACCGCTCGCCATACGATCATCGTACATATTCTTTTCCTCATAGACCGTCTCCAATTCGCTTTGAAAGAGTCGGAAGACCGGAGAGATCAGACGCTCGCTATTGAGCTCGCACCAGTGCTCCAGGTATTGAGGGGAAAAGACATTGTAGTAGATCGTGTAGTCAAACGAGGTAGCGGCGTTGAGCTGTGCCCCACCGTACTTGGAGATCAAGTTATTGAAGTCGTTGGGGATGGCATACTTTGCCGCTTCGACGGATAGGTCATTGATCTCCTTCTGCAGCATCATACGTTTGTCGGGGTCGGTCACACTACGCAGCTCATCGTATTTTGCCTCGATCTTGTCCAGGACGATACGCTCGGCAGCATAGTCTATCGTACCGATACGATCGGTACCCTTGAACATAATGTGCTCGAAGTAGTGTGCGATCCCCGTATTGGGAGAGTCCTTCGCTCCGATCTTGACGACAACACCTCCGACCACTTTGGGTTGCGAATGATCTTCGTTGAACCAGACGGTCAAACCGTTTTTAAGTTTTATCACCCTCACTTTGACGGGCGAAGCTATAGCATCGAGAGTCATAACACAGACTAATAGAATGGTTAGTAATACGGATTTCATACGCATAGAGATTAAGTTCATATAAGACGTCCCAAAGGTACGGATAAATGTGGTACCTTTGTCATAATCAATTATAGCTAAAGAGAGTTATGAAACTAAACGGACGAAGAGAAAGTACCAATGTTGATGACCGTCGTCGTAGCGGAGGAGGGAAAGGGAAAGCAGGGCTCGGCATCGCAGGGCTTGCCGTGGCTGCATTACTTGTATGGCTTACGGGGGGAAATCCTCTCTCTGTGCTCCAGCAGGCAGACCTGGGATCGCTCACTCAAGGTGCGGGAGAGACCTATGAGCCTACCGCCGAAGAGGATGCACTGGCTACATTCTCCAAGCAGATCCTCGCAGGCACGGAGGATGTGTGGACAGCAGAGTTCAAGAAGATGGGCCGGGAGTACGTGCCACCTCGCCTGGTTCTCTTCACACAGAGTGTGCAGTCCGGGTGCGGTGGTGCCAGCTCATCTATGGGCCCCTTTTACTGCTCGGCAGACCAGACGGTATATATAGACTTGTCATTCTTCACGCAGATGAAGCAGCAGCTTGGCGCAGACGGGGACTTCGCTTACGCATATGTCATAGCGCATGAGGTAGGACACCACGTGCAGTATCTGCTGGGGACACTCTCCCAAGCACACGAAGAGATGCGAGGAGTGAGCGAGAAGGAACGCAACCGCATCAGCGTGCGGCTCGAACTACAAGCCGACTTCTACGCAGGGATATGGGCATACCACGACCACAAGATGTTCGGATCGATCGAGGACGGAGATATAGAAGAAGGGATGAATGTCGCATCCCGCATCGGAGACGACTACCTTCAGAAGAAAGCCAAAGGCTATACTGTCCCTGATGCCTTTAACCATGGCACCTCGGCTCAACGCATGCGTTGGCTCAAGCGAGGGCTGACATCCGGAGACCCTCGTGACGGAGACACTTTCACTCCATCGTACGACTCACTTTAATACACCGGCACACAGGGAATAGAAGGATAGGAGCCGCCGTCTCGGACAGTGGCTCCTATCCTCTTCTTGTTGCCGGGTTATGAGAGAAAGCCTCCGAAAAGCACAGGCTCTGTCCCGATAGGAAACCCGACAATATCCGGACGAAAAGGTGTATTCAGGGGCTGAAAAGTAATAATCAGACCCTGAATACTAAATTTCAGCCCCGGGTGATTACTTTTCAGCCCCCGGACATAGATCCAGATCCCGTAACCACCAACTTCTTCCCCGAACCTCACTGCTTCTCTATTGCGTACACTCAGACCTGACGAAGCGTTAATAAACAAGAGAGAAAGCATAATTCTTCGGTAATCATGCGGTCGTTCCCGTCTTTTATTGTATATTTGTAATGAAGAAACGAGAAAAGATCGCGTCGGGTGATCGGGGAACTCGTCATTCTTAATTCAATTCCGAGATCATTGACAAGTACAATGGCGGGCCGCAATCTCTCGGGATTACCTCCTCGGAGGTACGGCGGATTACAACGTGCAAGTCATCCTCAAAACTTGTTTTTTCGGAGTTTCGTCACAATCTCCCGGCGCGTATTTATACGAGAAGCTACCCTGATAGGAACTATGATACACCTGTCTTGGTAGTTTCTCCTTATATATCATCAAATTTATTCGTAAAACAATGAAAAGTAAAATCAAATCAGGAATCGCATCTTTCGTGTTGTTGCTTGTGCCGTTTCTGGCATCATGTTCAAAAGACAATAACAACCTCCCCGCCAATCAGGGGCCGGGACTCTACAAACAGGTGGTAAACCTCTCCGTAAAGAGTGCTTGCCGCGTCACCATCACCCCAAAAACAGTCAAACACGGCAGCCTGAAGATAGATGGCACGAGCCATACCTCGGGTGAAGACAAAGTATATGAAGTGAATGACAAACTCGCCCTCGTGATCGAGTCTCTCGATAAAGAAACCAACCTCAATGTAACCTATACCATCAAACCTATCTCTCTTGAGGAAAAGACGAGGGCAGAACTGGTCATCAAAGGGTACCTAAATAATAATGAGATTGTCTCGGAAAAGAAGTTCACCACTCTGGAAGGCGATACCCCGCTGACCACTACGGTAGCTCTCGGCAAGTAATAGTTAAGAAAGAAAAGACAAGTCATGAGGAAAAACAAACCCGCTCATACGATTACGGGCGACGGGATGTACATTCAGGTCCTTGGGTGCGGCTCAGCGAAACCAACGCTGAGCCACCACCCCTCGGCCCAGATCGTGCGTCTGAGAGATAAGCTCTTCCTCATCGACTGTGGTGAGGGGACACAGCTCCAGATGCTGAGGTACAAGGTATCGTTTGCCAACCTTCACCGCATATTCATCACGCATCTGCATGGCGATCATTGCCTCGGGCTACCGGGTTTAATCAATTCGATGGCTCTCCTTGGCATGGATCATCCCATACATATCTACGGCCCGAATGGGATCGCTCGCTATGTGGAGATCATCAAGGAGCTGTTCTGCCACGAAGATGCTCAGCGCATATTCGTGCACGAGATCAGACCCCAAGGGTGCGAAGAGGTGTACACCGACAGATCTCTTAGCGTATCGGCATTCCCCCTTGACCATAGAGTGCCGACGGTGGGATACATCTTCAGAGAGAAGCCTCTGCCTCTCCATCTCGACAGAGCCGCAGCCGACTTCTACGGCGTACCGATGGCATACTTCGGTCGTATAAAACAGGGAGATGACTTTGTGACGGAAGATGGGACCCTCATACCGAACGACCGACTGACAAAACGCCCTCGCCCACCCTTCAGTTACGCTTATTGCTCCGACACGGCATACGACGAGTCGATCGTCCCACTGGTCAAAGGTGTCGACCTTCTCTATCATGAGACGACATTTGAAGCGATGTATGAGGGACGTGCCCGGGAAACCAAACACTCGACAACGTATCAGGCTGCACGTATAGCCCAAATGGCAGAGGTCGGGACCCTAATGATAGGTCACTACTCCGGCAGATACACGAGTCAGGAAGACATAAAAAAACTTCGCCACGAGTGCCTTGAGATCTTCCCCAAGGTAATCGCAGCGAATGAAGGTCTGATAGTAGACTTGAAAGGGGTGAGACACTAAAAGCATCTCAACCCTTTTTATTTATTTCAAGTTTGCAGAGTCTTTGATGAACTGTGCAAGCCCATTGTCGGTAAGAGGGTGCTTAAGAAGTCGCAAGATGGAGTCAAGAGGAGAAGTAACTACGTCAGCACCGATCTTCGCACAGTATGTGATATGAAGCGGTGAGCGGATAGAGGCAGCAAGGATCTCGGTATCAAAGTCGTAATTGTCGAATATCTCTCTGATCTCTTCGATGAGATTGAGTCCATCTTGACAGATATCGTCAAGACGCCCAAGGAAAGGAGAGACGTATGATGCCCCAGCCTTGGCAGCAAGGAGTGCCTGTCCCGGAGAGAAGATCAACGTACAGTTGGTCCTGATACCTTCGGATCTGAGGGCCTTGATGACCTTGAGCCCGTCTGCAGTGATGGGGACTTTGACAACAATGTTTGGGTCAAGAGCCGCAAGGACTCGCGCTTCCGCCATCATCTCCTCATAGGTCGTAGAGATGACCTCTGCACTTACATCTCCATCAACAATACTACAAATAGCTTTGTAATGTGCCTTGACTGCGTCATTGCCTGTGATACCTTCCTTGGCCATAAGCGAAGGATTGGTCGTGACACCATCGAGGATGCCGAGGTCTTGAGCGGTCTTGATCTCTTTGAGGTTTGCTGTGTCGATAAAAAACTTCATAAGCGTAATTATAATGTGTGAGATAAATCATTGAGACGGATACTATATCCTAATTCATTACAAAGGTATCGAATTCTATCTAATATACTGATGTATGAGTGTCCTCTTTCGTCACTCCTTGAGTCTCTGCCGTCCCCAGGCAGCACACTCTGCACCAAAATGCTGCATCGCAAGCATTAGAAACTCTTCGGTCAATGCCACCTTGGAAAGGGTTACTTCGGCAAGAAGAGCAAAGAATGCCGAAACACCAAACTCGTACGGCACCATTTCACCTTAGTGCTGTACAGGATAGATCCCAGTATTTCGCCACAAAACCAAGTCGATGTACTCATCGCTCATAAAATCGATACGGATCTGTCCCTGCACGGCACCACTCTTCTCCTTGACATTTAGAGCAACGTTGAAATCATAGTGCCGAACTGACGCTTTGAGCAACGTATCAATTTCTACGGTTTCAGTGGGACAAACTATTTGTTTTCACTCTTCCATGTAACGTTTTCTCGTACGTAGTCTTTCCCCCGATGCGATTCATCTTTCGTCACTATGCAAAGGTCTGAATGTGGGATTGGTGACGAGCGAAGCATACCGCCATGGAATTTGATTGTCCCTTAGCTAATCCATCCATTGTTCGAGATAGTGAAACACGCTGTCTCTATCGCCTGATTGCAAATAGCGAATAGCAACAGAGCAGTGATTGTGGGCACTCACTGTAATTACTTGCACCAGACAAAACAATAGAAATAACAATCTCTATCTCATAGTCATTTAGGCTTGATTATCGGGTAATAGTACAACTTTCCTCATAATACCGTAATACCTCTTCGCACATTTTACAACAGAAGTCATACAATAAGGAAAAAAAGGAAGAATGAAAGACGGTATGTCAAACTAAAACTTTACCTTTGTATGTGACCGTATCGGGCAGTTGATAAAGGGAACGACTGCTACCGGTTATGGTCATACAGGAGTATCGAATGTTCCCTCATGTATTGTATCGCAACTCATGGCAAAGAAAAACTATGTGCTTGACACTAACGTCATCCTGCACGACCATAAATGTATTGAGAACTTTCAGGACAATGATATTTATGTTCCCATTACAGTGTTGGAAGAGTTGGACAAGTTCAAGAAAGGTTCAGAGCAAATAAACTTCAACGCCAGGGCATTCGCCCGACTTTTGGACGCAAAAGCTTCGGGTGCAATACTCTCAAAAGGAGTTGTTGTTAATGAAGACGGCGGTAAACTTATAGTGATGACCCACGGGCTTCATCACCGCAAAGTGGCAGAGGCATTCTCTACAAGTATTCCGGATCACAGGATCCTCTCGGCAGCTCTTACCATAGCTGAAGAGAAGGGCGACCTACCTACCATACTTGTCACTAAGGATGTAAACCTCCGGATCAAGGCACTCTCCGTCGGACTTAAGTCGGAAGACTATACATCCGATATGGTCGAGGTCGAGGATATGTTCAAGTCAAACTACCGAGAGATAGAAGGAATCGCTCCGGAAGTCATAGAGTCTCTATACAAAGCTAAGGGAGAAGGCATAGACATATCCGATATTTCTCTTCCGATCACTCCCATCCCCAACCAGACATTTATCCTAAAGAGCGGGCAAAGTTCCGTCCTTGCACGAGTTGATAGTCAATGCGATCGAGTAATGGCCGTGGAGAAGATGACGCTCTCAGGTATCACGCCTCGCAACGCAGAGCAAACTTTTGCTTTCGATGTGCTAACCGACCCGAACATAAGTCTCATTGCGCTCACCGGAACAGCAGGTACGGGCAAGACCCTCCTCGCCCTTGCCGCAGCACTTTCTATGGCTGCGGACTACCAATCTATATACTTGGCACGTCCTATCGTTTCGCTTGCGAATAAAGACTTAGGGTTCCTTCCCGGCGACTATAAGCAAAAGGTTCAGCCTTTCATGCAGCCTCTTTTTGATAACCTTAATGTAATCAAAGCACAATTTGCCGGATCTCCCGGAAAAATTCGCGAACTCGACGACCTCGTAACTAACGAAAAGCTCATCATCGAAGCCCTTGCTTACATCCGGGGTCGTAGCTTAGCCAACTCCATTTGTATCATTGACGAATCACAAAATCTCACTCCCCAAGAGATAAAGACCGTAATCACTCGAGCGGGAGAGAATACAAAGATGATATTCACTGGCGATGTCTACCAAATAGATTCCCCATACCTTGATACACGCAGTAACGGTCTTGCCTACATGATAGAGCGAATGAGGGGCGAGGACTTCTTTGCCCATGTCAATCTAATACAGGGAGAGCGTTCCAGACTGAGCGATATTGCGGCTAAGAAGTTATAACACTGCGTATCTATTTATACCACACAGACAATAGAAATACACTAACTCATTTTATAATAATTCAGGTTTTATCAGATGAAGAGAAAAATTAAATTCAGTCTCATTTACCGAGACATGTTTCAGTCTTCTGGAAAGTATCAGCCAAGAGCTGACCAACTTGCTCGCATCGCTCCCGTAATCGTCGATATGGGTTGCTTTGCCAGAGTGGAGACAAATGGCGGTGCGTTCGAGCAAGTAAACCTTCTCTATGGAGAAAACCCCAATACAGCAGTACGCACATTTACGAAACCGTTCAACGAAGCTGGTATCCAAACACACATGCTCGATCGCGGTCTCAACGGTCTTCGTATGTACCCTGTTCCTGCCGATGTACGTCGCTTGATGTACAAGGTCAAGAAAGCTCAAGGTGTAGATATCACACGTATCTTCTGCGGGCTCAATGATGTGCGCAACATCATTCCCTCTATCAAGTACGCCAAAGAGGCAGGTATGATCCCTCAAGCCACACTCTGTATCACTCACTCCCCGGTACATACAGTAGAATACTACTTCAACGTAGCATCACAACTCATAGAAGCAGGTGCTCCCGAGATATGCCTTAAAGACATGGCTGGGGTAGGTCGTCCTGCGACACTCGGTAAGATTGTCAAAGCCATCAAAGATAAGTATCCCGATGTAGTGATCGAGTACCACGGGCACTCCGGTCCCGGCTTCTCCGTTGCCTCGATGCTCGAAGTCTGTCGTAACGGAGCAGACATCATTGATGTCGCTATCGAGCCGCTTTCTTGGGGAAAGATCCATCCGGACGTTATCACCATCCAGGCAATGCTTAAGGATGCGGGCTTCGACGTACCCGAGATCAACATGAACGCCTACATGAAGGCTCGTGCCCTCACACAGGAGTTCATGGATGACTTCCTCGGTTACTTCATCGACGACAACAACTACAAGATGAGTTCTCTTCTCGTAGGTTGCGGTCTTCCAGGCGGTATGATGGGATCAATGATGGCAGACCTCAAGGGTGTTCATGCGGGGATCAATATGCATCACCGTAACAACGGTACGCCTGAGCTCACCATCGATGACCTCCTTGTCAAGCTCTTCCAGGAAGTAGAGTACGTATGGCCCAAGCTCGGGTACCCACCTCTCGTTACCCCGTTCAGCCAGTATGTCAAGAACGTTGCGCTCATGAACGTCTACAACATGGAACGTGGAGAAGGGCGTTGGCAGGCCATCGACCCGAACACTTGGGACATGATCCTCGGGAAGGCAGGACGTCTACCGGGCGAACTTGCGCCTGAGATTGTGGCGATTGCCAAAGAGAAAGGTCTTGAGTTCTCGGATGTCGATCCACAAACCAACTATCCTGACAAGCTCGATGAGTATCGCGAAGAGATGAAGAGGGAGGGTTGGGACTTCGGTCAAGACGACGAAGAGCTCTTCGAGCTCGCCATGCACGATCGTCAGTACCGCGACTACAAGAGCGGTGTTGCCAAAGAGCGTTTCTACAATGAGCTTAATAAGCTCAAGGATGCCCAGATGGCAGACCAGGGTCTCAGCGCAGAGGAGATAGCAGCAGTCAAGCGTGCCAAGTACGTGGCCGTAACAGCGCCGGCATCCGGTCAGGTCTTCTGGGACGTAGACTTCAATGATCGCTCTGCCATGCCTATGGAAGGTACTTCGTTCCGTGCGGGAAGCAAGATGTGCTTTATCCTCACGCCTATGTCCTACACCGAAGATGTCATCACCAACATATCGGGTCGTGTACGCGAGGTGGTAGTGAAGCAGGGCGGTTCGGTACGTAAGGGCGATGTCATCGCCTATATGGACGAAGTAGCAGACTTCGTTCCCGAGCAGCAAAAGCCAGCAGAACACGTCAAGAGGGTCGAAGAGACTCCATACGTCTCCAAGCCCCGTAAGAAGAAAGAGTAAATCTCTCATCATACAAATACCGATTCATCAAGAGGGCTGTACCGGAAAGACCACCGATACAGCCCTCTTGCCTTGATATGAAATTTCAGTACCTTTGTCCTAACTTCACGTTACGAACACATAACTCTCAACTATCCGACCAATATGCAAAAGAAGAAATCAAGAGCAACAGATGGCAATGAGTCTATCCAATACATAGACTTCAGCACCGTCCTTTGGCATGGGGCAGAGCTCGATAAGCTCAAAGCGCACCTCACCGATCATATAGATATCATCAGTCACTATCCGGAGCGTTCGGCAGAGACTATATGCAGGCTCTTGTCAAGACGCATAGAGGTCAAGGAAGACGAGCTACTCGTCACCAACGGAAGTACGGGAGCAATCCACCTCGTGGCACAGTGTTTTGCAGGCGGCAAGTCACTCATCCTCTCCCCGACCCATACAGAGATCAAGTTCGCACTCGAATGTGCCGGGCACAAGATCACGGTGGCAGACGGGCGCAACGACATATCTAAGCTCCCCTTTGAGGGTATCGAGTACTGCTGGCTCTGCACCCCCAACAATCCCAACGGGCATCTCCCCAGCCGTTCATCCCTTCTTGCTACTATCAAGGAGCATCCCGAGGTCACCTTCATCGTAGACATCTCCATGGCAGCATATGCTACCGAAGAGACGCTCAAGCCATCGGACATCAAGGGACATAAGAACCTTATCCTCACTTCATCCTTTTCCAAGGCATACAGTCTTCCCGGTCTGAGAGTCGGCTATCTCGTGGCAAAGAAAGATATCATCAAGAAGCTCAAGCCGAAATATACGCCTCGCAGTGTGGGCTCTCTCGCTATGGAGGCCATCCGCTTCATACTCATACACCCTGCACAGTTCACTCTCCCCGTGCGCAAGTGGCATCGCAGTGCTACCGAACTCATATCACGGCTCAATGCGATAGACGGCATCGAGGTGATACCATCGGCTATCCCCATCTTCGTCGCACGGCTCAGAGACGGTAATGCCAAGGATCTGCACGACTACTTGATCAGGGAAGCAAAGATAAAGATTGCGATAGCTGAAGACGACCTCGACCTCGCACCCAATGAGTTTCGTATCAATGCCCTCGACAACGAGTCGAACAAAGCGCTCACCGAAGCCATCACGGCGTGGATGAAGCGCAGCGAAGCATAAGCACGCAACCCTATCATACCTCACAGAGGACGCATCGAGACACAGCGTTTCGGTGCGTCCTTTTTCATTTACAGCCTCACCTTTGGCTACCTCTTTGCGTCTGGGAAGGGCTAAGGGATACGGGGAGAAGTACCCCTCGTGTCGATACTAACCTCCCAATTACAACACATAAAGTTGTGTTCAGAAGCCGAAAGGTACTTTTCAGCCTTTGAAAATTAGGTTTCAGCCCCGGGATATTACTTTTCAGGAGCTGAAAACCAATTCAGATACCGTAGGGAAGGACTTCCTTACGTCACATCGCTCACTTCCCAAGCCGGCTCCGTAAGACAATTTACTCACTCCGCCCACATATTTTAGGCAGAATGAGGGAGATTATTGTACATTTGTAAGTAAAGTGTTGCGGAGGCGCACGACACGTTCGATAGGGCGCAACTATGGCAGCATAAGTATACACACATATTGATAATAGGTTGAATATGTCACAGGATCAAGTATTGCAGGGTGTCCTCGCCGCAGCCGAGGAGTGGACAGGTAGTGAGTATGACGAAGAGACACGGGCAGAGGTCCGACGCCTCATGGATAGTGAGGACAAGACCCCTCTGATAGATGCATTCTACAAGACGCTGGAGTTCGGCACCGGAGGCCTAAGGGGGATCATGGGAGCCGGTACCAATCGCATGAACCGCTATACTGTCGGTGCAGCCACACAGGGGTTGGCCAACTATCTCATCAAGGAGTTCGGACGTGAAGCAGACATCAAAGTCGTCATCGGTCACGACTGTCGCCACAATAGCCGTAGGTTCGCAGAGATCACGGCAGGCATCTTCGCTGCCAACGGTATCAAGGTCTACCTCTTCGAAGACCTGAGACCCACCCCGGAGATCTCGTATGCTATACGCAAACTGGGGTGCAAGAGCGGTGTGATGATCACGGCCTCCCACAACCCCAAGATATACAACGGATACAAAGCATACTGGTGCGACGGAGCACAGATGATAGCCCCCCACGATCGAAATGTAATCGCAAAGGTCAATAGTATCCGTAATGTCTCCGACATTAAGTTCGATGGACCACAAGAGTTGATAACCATACTTGGCAAAGAGATAGATAGGATGTTTATCGAAGAGGTAGTAGACACGATGCTCTCACCGGATGCGGTGCGGAGACATCACGACCTCAAGATCGTCTACACCCCCATCCATGGCACAGGGGTAAAGATAATCCCCGCAACGCTTCGCGCCGGAGGCTTCACTCAGATATACAACGTGCCCGAGCAAGATGTGGTAAGTGGCGACTTCCCCACAGTAGAATCCCCCAACCCCGAAGAGCCTGCGGCTCTCAAGATGGCGATAGAAAGAGCCAAAGAGGTCGGGGCCGAACTGGTACTGGCAAGCGACCCGGATGGCGACCGTATAGGCTCGGCAGTCAAGGACAACAACGGAGAGTGGGTACTCATCAACGGGAATCAGACTTGTCTCTTGTATGCTTACTACGCAATAGAACGGCGACGTGAAGAGGGACGTCTGCATCCCGATCAGTACCTTGTCAAGACAATCGTGACGACAGACCTCATCAAAGTCATTGCCGAGCGCAACAATGTCGAGCTATATGACTGCTACACGGGCTTCAAGTGGATAGCAGATGTGATCCGAAAGAACGAAGGTAAGAAGGAATACCTCGGGGGAGGAGAAGAGAGCTACGGGTATCTGTGGGAAGAGTTTATACGTGACAAGAGCTCGGTCTCCGCATGTCTCATCCTTGCAGAGATAGCAGCATGGGCAAAGGATAAGGGACTTACCCTCTATCAGCTCCTTGACAAGATCTACTGCGAATACGGATATTCGGTAGAGAAAGGGGTATCTGTGGTACGTCCGGGCAAGAGCGGAGCTGAGGAGATAGAGGCAATGATGAAGGCATTCAGGCACAACCCGCCGGCCACTCTCGCAGGCTCACATATCTCCGAGATATTAGACTTCTCGACACTCAAGGGCCTTTGGGTCGATAGGTCGGAAGTCTTCACCCTCGATATGCCGACGACAAGCAATGTGTTGCAATACAAAGCCGGGGACGGCACCAAGCTCTCGATCCGCCCGTCGGGGACAGAGCCGAAGATAAAGTTCTACATCCAGGTGCAGTCTCCCGTATCTTCGCCCGATGAGTTGCCGGAAGTACGCCGCCGTTGCGAGGAGCGTATAGAGCTGATCCGCCGTGAGCTGAATATCTGATCCGCCATGATATACCGAAGCGTGTCCGTGTCTGCATCCTCAGGCACGGACACGTTTGTCTTATACTACAAACATGAAGCATCCGGCATACGGGGATCAACGTTCGCCAGACCGGTCAGAAATCTCGGACTTACCGGATATGAACTTATGTTCAGGGGCTGAATGGCACTTTTCAAGGGCAGGTTATTAGTTTTCAGGAGCGGGAAGGTACTTTTCCGTCCCTGAAAATCACTGTCGATGCGGTAGAGAGGAAGATTGCGGCCTATACACCCAAACTTTCAATCCCCTGTACCACATACTTTTGTAGGATTACTCAGATTTAGCCTTTAGGAATAATCCCTATATTTGTAAGAGTCTACTATCAACTTGAATTACAACAAAAGGTCTATGAAAAAGGTACTGTGGTACTTCGGAATCATTGCAACCGCCCTGCTTATGTTGCAGTGCAGTCCTTCCAAAAGCGAAAAGAAAAGCGGAGAGAAGATACGTGTAGGAGTCTTCGACGGGCATGGCGGTGCCGAGACCTGTATCTGGGAGTCGGTGGCTGCGGTACGTCTCGACCCCGATATGGAGGTCTACCTGTTTACGACGTCGGATATGGCATCCGGAGTGCTGGACAGCTTCGACGCAATCATCGTACCCGGTGGTGGCGGAAGCCGACAGTATCTCAATATGGGTGGTAAAAACAGGGAACGCCTCCTGAGGTTTGTCGAAGAGGGTGGCGGTGCTGTAGGTATCTGTGCCGGAGCATACCTCTTCTCGGATACGCCCGAGTATGCGTGCCTTGGCATCAATGGACTGCAAGCAATAGATATAGAGCATGACAACCGTGGGCACGGGGTGGCCAAGTTTACCCTTACCGAGGAGGGAAAGCAGTGGTTCCCGGAGATTGCCGAGCGAGACACTTCATATATCGTGTACTACGAGGGACCTGTCTTTGTCCCTAATCCGACGAGCAAGATCGGAAGCACGACCCTCGCGATCATGGAAAGCGATGTCCACGAAGAGGGAAACGCCCCGTCGAATATGACTAACGGCAGACCATTCTTTGCAATCAATGAGTATGGCTTAGGGAAAGTGGTCAGCTCGATAGCCCACCCCGAGGCAACCCCGGGGATGATGTGGATCATACCGAGACTGGTACGCCTGTCGCTCGGGATGGCACTGAAGCCTTATCGAAAGGAAGCAGTGCAGCCCGACATCTGCACCCGTGAGATACTGATGAGCGTAGAGATGCTGGCTCGGGAGAGGGAGTGCTTCCGGACACTACTGTATGGAACCGCAGCAGAGAAAGTATCGGCACTCGACTGGCTACAGACACATCAGTCATGGGATGCCAAACGTTGGGTGCAAGGAACGCTCTTTGACAGTGACCCGGAAGTGCGTCTCCGGGCTGCCAAGTATATAACCGAGACCCAATACTTGCACTACCTGCCCGACCTGGAACGGGCAGCGGCAACGGAAAGTGATAGAGGCGTGAAGAAGTGGATGTCGGAGTACCTCCATGCCCTGCGTGCCCTACTGCCGAGTGAGTGACGGCAACGTTATTACTATATAATATAGTATCTTTGGGGAGAGTTATAAATTTCGATCAATCTATGACGCCTTCGATAAGTGTAATCTTCACAACATACAACCAACCACAGTGGCTTCACAAAGTCCTTGTGGGATACAGTGTACAGACATTTCGGGACTTCGAGGTCATCATCGCCGATGACGGCTCGGGACCTGATACTCTTGCCGTCGTAGAGGACGCCAAGACCTGGGCCCCCTACCCTATCCGGCACGTGTGGATAGAAGACACGGGCTACCACAAGTGCGACATCCTCAACATAGCTATCAAGGCTTCCCTGGGAGAGTACCTGGTCTTTACCGACGGAGATTGTATCCCTCGCCATGACTTTCTGGAGACTCACTGGAGACATCGCTCGCCCCGGAGATTTCTGTCCGGGGGACCTACTCGCCTGCCTATGGGCATCTCGACAGCCATAACCGATGAAGACATCCGCAGCGGTCGGGCATTCGACAAAGGGAAACTGAACAAAATGGTCGCCGGTGAGTATGTCACCTCCAAGAAACTAAGCAAGAACAGACTCCTCATAGAGCTTCTCAACAGATTTACAACCGCAAAAGCATCGTGGAACGGCTGCAACGCTTCGTGTTACAAAGAGCATATCCTCGCCGTAAATGGCATGGACGAGAGGATGAAATACGGAGGTCAGGACAGAGAGCTCGGGGAACGCCTTACGAACCTTGGTATCAAAGGCAAACAACTTCGCTACAAAGCAATAGCCATACACCTAGAGCATGGTCGTGGATATGTATCGGAGGAGGGATGGAGGTTCAACAACAACCTCCGTCGCAATACGAGGCGCAATCATGTCGTATGGACTCCTCACGGCATCCTTAAGACAGAAAAGTGTCCCGATGATCTGCTCCATGCCTCCCGAAATCGTAAATCCGCTACCATATAAACGTGCCTATGAGACGTATCTATCTCGCCCTGATGAAGAGGATGAAGTGGTTGCCTTCCCCTCGTTACGTAGGTTACTACTACGAGTACTATACCGGGAGGAAGTACAATGACGCAGACCCGAAAGAGTTTGGCGAGAAGATCCAATGGTACAAGGCACATTACCGCCCGAAAGTACTGAACATGCTCGTGGATAAGTATGCCGTACGGGAATATGTCAAAGAGAAGATCGGAGAACAATACCTCAATGAATGCCTCGGCGTATATGACAAAGTGAGCGACATCGACTTCGATGCCCTGCCGGATCGTTTCGTCATCAAGGGCGTACATGGCTGTGGCTTTAATCTGATTGTCCCGGACAAGTCTAAACTGTGTCGGCTGAAAGCCCGGCTTCGATTGCACAAGTGGATGCACAGAAACCAATATTACCGCGGCGGACAGGAGTGGGCGTACAGGGATGTTACGCCCCGTCTGGTTGTGGAACGTTATCTGGAGGAGCCGGGACGGAGTGCTTTGATCGACTATAAGTTCTTCTGCTTCGGAGGAAAGCCGAAGTTTGTGGAAGTACATCTCGATCGGAGGCAGAGCGATTACAGTTCGGCATACTTTGACTTCGACTTCAAGATGTTGCCATTCAACGATGTGTCAGAGGAGATGTCCATACATACCGATGTGGCTCGCCCGGAAAACCTTGACGAGATGATAGCTCTGGCCGAACGACTTGCCGATCGCTTCCCCTTCGTTAGGGTGGACTTCTACTCAGTTCAAGGCAAAACAATCTTTGGAGAAATGACTTTTTACCCTGCCGATGGCCGGTACTCTTTCCATCCGGAAGAGTACAATCGCATCATCGGAGATATGATAACTCTCCCAAAACTACCGCCTGGAGAGAGTATAATCACCCAATATTGAAACAAAACAATGAAACAAATGCGTGTACTTCACCTATCAGGATCTAAACATCATTGGAGCGGTAATGAACAACAACTTGCCGATCTCATCAGAAATCTCGGACCCGTGGGCACAGAGAGTGCGATCTTTTGCTTCGAGGGTTCTGCCATCGAACAGTATGCAACAGGAAAAGGGATCACCCATTTCAGTTATCCCAAAGGGAGCGTCTACTCCTTTTCTCTTGCATCTGCGCTAAAACGTTGCGTACGACAGTATAAGCCAGACGTCATACACGTACACACGAGCAACTTCCTTACACTTTACGTCATCACAGATATGCTTTTCAGGCTCCATACGCCCTGTATCTTCTCTCGCAAGGGTATGACAGAGCGAGCCAACTTCCTGAGTCGTGCCAAGTACAATTACAGGAATATCGATGGCATCATCTGCGTATCCGGAGCTGTTTGTCGCAACTTCAAGCAGTTCCTGTCCCCACACAATCAAGACAAAACCGTAGTCATATACGACGGCATATCGGTCGAAGCGACACCTCCTACCGATTCCCAAGCACCGAGCATTCACGAGATGTTCGGCATCCCTCAGGGTAAGTATCTCATCGGAAGCATTGCCAATCATGTCTATGCCAAGAACCTTGAAGTACTGGTACAGACACTCGATGTACTTGTCAATAGACTTGGACGCAAAGACATCGTAGTCCTCCAGATTGGAGATAAGACAGAGCTGACCGATGAATTGATACATCTAAGGGAAGAGAAAGGGCTCGGGGAGCATCTCTTCTTCGCAGGGAAGGTAGAGAATGCACGTCGTTTTATGCCGCAGTTCGACTTACTTCTTATGACTTCTCGTCTGGAAGGGTTACCGCTGACGATATACGAAGCTTTCATGTATAGGGTTCCGGTGGTCACGACTAACGCCGGAGGAATTGCCGAAGCCGTTACGGATCATCACAATGGCATACTTACCGAGATCGGAGATTACGAAGCCCTCGCACGAGGGGTAGATGAGTTGCTGTGCGATGACGTATTGCGACGCGACATTGCTACGGCTGCCCATGACACCCTTACCCGATTCTTTACTGCACAACGTTGCGGAGAACTTACCAACAATCTCTACCAAGAAGTCATACAGAAGCGGATATGATCCCATACATATTACCTATTGTGCTTGCGGCAGTGGTTATATTCCTCTTTCGCAAGCGACAGTCATATTACCCTTTTCCGACCCATTCGGACTATCGGTACGAGATGCCACTGGCAGAAGTGGTAAAAATGAAACACGGAGGTACGCTCACTCTGAGCCAAGCTCCCGATCAAGGCTATACCGTATTTGCAAAAGTGCGAGTCAAGAGTTCGCTCCTCGGCTATATCTTGCATCCATACATAACGATCCGGAGCCGCAACGGTGAGCAGCGCCAATACGTAGAGTACGGCACTTCGGGGGTTCGTTATATCAACCTTAGCGGAGCAAGCGAAGTAATCAAGCTGAAAGGCAAGCACCTTTCCATAGAGGAGCAAGAGGTCGAGATCTACTCCTACTGTAATCCCGACCTGGAAGGCAAGCGCATACTTATCGTAGCTCCCCACCCTGATGACGCAGAGATCGCGGCCTATGGTCTATATGCCAAGTATGCGGAAAACGTATTCATCATGACCATAAGCCCGGGAGAAAACGGGTACTTCCGCTACAAAGAACTTTACTCTCCGGACGAAAGCACTGCACAGCACCTAAAGAAAGGAGAGCTTAGGGTATGGAACAGCCTTACGGTCCCGCTACTTGCCGGGGTCAAGTCCGAAAATCTAATCTCCTTCGGCTACTTCAACGAGACGCTCGAAGAGATGCACGATGCCCCTGATACGGAGATTGCTTCACACAAGTTCGGTACCACTGATGTAAACATATTCAGAAAGTTCAACACCAATCCCCTTGCAAGAGATCTCAAGGATGGGTCCAACTGGCACGCCCTTAAGGAAAATATCGCCATCGTACTCCGGCACTTCCGTCCCGATATCATAGTCACCCCGCACCCATGTATAGATGCTCACGAGGATCATCAGTACTCCACTTATGCCTTGCTCGAAGCCGCTCGGGACATCCGTTATGACCATGGCAGTGTCTTTATGTACACCAATCACTTCCACTACTATCCGTATGGTCGTACGGGTGCCAATATGCCTTTACCTCCGTGCTTTGACTCTAACTTCCCTTTCAGATCGGTCTACTCTCACCCCCTGAGCGAGTCCGAACAGAGAGATAAGATCTTCGCGTTCGATGCCATGAACGATCTTCGTCCCAATACGGACTACCGTTCATATCGACGACATTTCGCACGTGGGATCACTGGCTTGCGAGCACGCTGCCTCAGTATAGAGAAGGATTACTTCAATATGTATGTCCGAAGCAATGAGCTATTCTACATCCTCCCCCTGTCCGACCTCGTACAGCCAGGTGGCATAGAGCAGCTGAAGTCTCACCCCAAGAAGTACTATTGACCCTGCGCAGGGACAAGATCATTCTGTATGACGCGTCGGGTGAAGTCTTGCACTATCGCCTTGAGTTTCCACTCATATCCCTTCGCATCTATACTATCCAGCGGTACAGGGAGAGCCGACAGAGGGTGCTGCATGAGAGGAGAGGGCGGAGCAAACATCGGCTCACCTGCTCGGGACATACTCAGTGTGAAGTCTCTGTGTAGCATAATGAAGGTGTCGTTCTCGCAGTTGAGAGAGTAGTGCGGTGCGTCCTTGTCTAACATATTGCTCCCGTACGAGATGATGGGGGTCGTATCTCCCATGAGGTAGAGTATGGTAGGGAATAGATCCGACTGCTGTACCACATACTCATCTATCTCGCCCTTCAGACCCCCTTTAGGGTCATAGAAGATGATCGGGATGGCAAACCTCCCACCCACGTTCTGATACTCCGGACGGTCACTTGCAGTGGCGTGATCCGCCATAAGCACGAAGAGCGTATTGTCGAACCAAGGAGCGGTACGTATCGTATCGAAGAAGCGAGCCAATGCCATATCGGCATACTGCACCACGGGATGGATAGGGAGCGTCCCTTTGTCGAATGCGCCCTTGTACGCATCCGGCAGTCTGTATGGCGTGTGCGAACTGAGGGTAAAGATGGTGGCAAAAAATGGCTCACGCTCTGCCATCATCGCCCTCGCCACACTCTGAAGGAATGGTTCGTCGAATATACCCCACGAACCATCGAAATCGGCATCATTGTCATGCTCTTTGAGTCCGAAATACTTCTCTACCCCAATCTGTTTCACAAAGGCATCGAACCCCATGGACCCTTTAGGTGCTCCGTGGTAAAACGTGCTCGTATATCCCTGCCGAGCAAGCAGCTCAGGCAGACTTCTCTGCTTATTGCCGGCATAGTGAGAGGAGACAAAGCGGACATCGAGAGACGGAAGGGCGGTGAGAGCTGCCGGCATCGCTTCTATAGAGACACGCCCATTGGCAAAGGCGTGACCGAACACCAAGCTCTCCGACATCAGGCTGTCGAGGAACGGTGTATAGCTCGGATAGCCCGGCACATCCAGATTGAGGAAACCCGTGTACTCCCGAGCAAAGCCCTCGAGAAGTATAAGCACCACATTCTTACCCCGATAAGCGCCATAGAGACTATCCGTCTCGCTCAGCGGCTCAGCCTGAAAGAGTGGAGAGAAGTGCCGTCCCATCTCCTCCGGGGGCATGAAGTTGTACTCTTTCAACGTATGCTGCTGAGAAGTCCTTATCATTGTGAACATCGTATTGAGCACTAAGTCCCGATCTCTTGGATCATTGACAAAGTTATTGGCATGGAGCATCGTCATTGGTCGGTCCCGGAAGGAGACCTTCCCCCTTATCGTGAAGAATGCCACAAGCCCCAGCACTACGACTTCGACAAGCGCAAGCAGACACCTGCGCCAGCCGCTCCCGGGAGAGACCCTCTCGGGACGGTCGAACCTCACGAAGTAATACCCCACGAAGAGGAGCACCACAAGCCCTATGAAACATAGCGTCAAGGGCCAAAAGAGGATGACAAACTTACCGTAGAGGTTCGCCACATTCTCGTTCGCAAACTCCGTAAAGACGCTCAAAGATGTGCGCTTGAGCGCAAAAGGATAGTATCCCGTATCCGAAATGTTGAGGAAGATATTGAGCAGGTTGGGGATAAGGAACGACGCATCACGCACTATCCGTACCACCCTCGACCGCTCCCAACGGATCGGCAAAAGCACTCCCAGAAGCAAGAGTACGAAGTAAAGCGAATTGCTGTAAGCGATCGCCGCCCCATCGAAAAGGGCTCCGCCACACACAGCTTCCCAGAGAGTTGCCCCCTTTATGTGATTGAAATAAGAATAATTGTACACATAGAAGACCACTCGACAGAGTGTCATGATCGACATGATAAGGGCGAGGTGATACAGCAGTACCAGTTCACGGCTCCTCACCTTATGATGTTTGAGAGAAATGTTCATATCAGCATCCAAGAGATTGTACAGTATCCACTCCGAAATATCACCGCAGTACCTACAAAGGTACATCTTTTTGCCAATACATGCTCCGGACTCTGCCACTCAGACAATAAGAGGCTACGAGAGACACCCCCAGACCCTCGCACTCGCGCCATAGGTTGTACATAAAGGCTCTACCCCTAAGCTCCACCGACCCTACACGTCACCCTCTGCTCCGGTACGCGGAGAGAAAGGAGACACACGCCGAGAGAAAAGAGGAGCATACGGTACAAACCCTCTGACCTCCCGCACCTGAAGTAGTATTCCGACCCTAATTATTACTTTTCAGCTGCGGAAAATTACTTTTCAGCCCCAGAAAACTAACAACCAAGAGCTGAAAATAACTCCATATCCCGTACTCCCAAAGTATCCTCCCGCACCCTCAAGCAATTTCCCCCCGCTATCCGTACCTCCCATACATGAAGAGCATCCCGAAACCCTATACCAGTCCCTTCCCGGCAACGGTACTCGATCCAACAAACTTGCAAAATCAACACAGAATAACTATATTGGCGAAAGCATCAAACCGTCTAACAATAAAGATGTTGATTACGAAAAGGAACATGTCTTGCCCCTATCCTACATCAGCACAAACCGGAGACTAATCACAAGGAACGGGGACAGCACCTCTCTATCATATAGAAAAATGTAATTCGACTAATAATAATTAGGATGGATATGAAGCCAAAACACCTCGCTTAGATTGCGATATTTATCTCCCTTTGCCTATGTCATTGAGCAAAGAAAAAACTATAAATACACTTATACAAGGTATCCAAGTGGACTTATTATCCAGAAGTCAAACTATAACTATACGTATTGACCATAGACTTCATACGTGATATATGTCATAATAAACGGAAGTATCGCTTCACGGATAGTTTAATCTAACCCACACAGATAATTTATATTGACCGACTATGCCATATAAGTGGAGGGAAAAGCTCTCTCGGTGAGCATAAAATCATTGCATTTCACAAAGATCCCATGCGCTCAGAGTCACATTTTTTATACCTTTGCAAGACGGTAGGTAAGAGAATTTACTACTTAACGATCACAAAGAAAAGAGATTTCAACATAACATCTGACACATATATATTATACTGGTAAATGAATCATATCCGTAACTTCTGTATCATTGCGCATATCGACCATGGGAAAAGTACATTAGCCGATAGGCTCTTGGAGGCTACGAAGACCGTCGACGAAAAGGAACTGAAGGATCAAGTGCTCGATAACATGGACCTCGAAAGAGAGAGAGGGATCACCATCAAGAGCCATGCCATACAGATGAACTATAAGTTGGAGGGACAGGAATATACCCTAAACCTCATCGACACCCCGGGACACGTAGACTTCTCATATGAGGTCTCGCGCTCGATAGCTGCCTGCGAAGGAGCCCTTCTCATAGTAGATGCGGCACAGGGAATACAGGCTCAGACCATCTCGAACCTCTATATGGCCCTCGACAATAATCTTACCATCATCCCGGTGGTAAATAAGGTGGATCTGCCCAGTGCCATGCCTGATGAGGTGACGGACGAGATAGTCGAACTGCTCGGATGTAGTCCTGATGAAGTGATACGTGCCAGCGGAAAGACGGGGGAGGGGATACAGGATATACTCCGTGCGATAGTAGAACGTATCGCTCCCCCAAAAGGTGATCCGGAAGCACCGTTGCAGTGTCTTATATTTGATTCTGTATTCAATTCATTTAGAGGTATCATTGCTTACTTCAAAGTAGTAAACGGAGTAATCCGAAAGGGAGACCTTGTGAAGTTCATCGCTACGGAGAAAGAGTACGAAGCGGATGAAGTGGGAGTCCTCAAGCTGGATATGCTGCCCAAGAACGAGATACGTACAGGAGATGTAGGGTACATCATCTCTGGGATAAAGACATCTAAGGAGGTAAAGGTGGGGGATACGATCACCCACGTCAAGGGAGGAGCAAAGGAGGCTATCTCGGGATTTGAAGAGGTGAAGCCAATGGTATTTGCGGGAGTCTACCCAATCGAGAGCGAGGACTTCGAGAATCTCCGCTCTTCGCTCGAGAAACTTCAACTGAACGATGCATCACTGACATTCCAGCCTGAGAGTTCGGCAGCTCTGGGCTTCGGGTTCCGTTGCGGATTTCTTGGCTTGCTCCACATGGAGATAATCCAAGAACGTCTCGATAGAGAATACAATATGAATGTCATCACTACCGTCCCCAACGTATCTTACCTCGTATATGACAAGAAAGGGAACGTAAGTGAAGTACATAACCCGTCCGGTCTGCCTGATCCGGCAACGATAGACAAGATAGAAGAACCCTTCATCCGTGCTTCAGTCATTACCGACACCGCCTACATCGGTCCTATAATGACGCTCTGCTTAGGTAAGCGAGGAGTGCTCGTGCGTCAAGATTATATCTGGGGTAATCGTATAGAGATTATCTACGACCTTCCCCTTGGAGAGATTGTGATAGACTTTTACGACAAACTAAAGAGCGTATCGAAAGGGTATGCTTCGTTCGACTATTCGATACACGATTTCCGTGAGTCCAAGCTGGTTAAGCTGGACATCCTGCTCAATGGTGAGCCTGTGGATGCCCTCTCGACCCTTACTCATATAGATAATAGCGTGACCTTTGGGCGACGGATGTGCGAAAAACTCAAGGAGCTGATACCTCGCCAGCAATTCGACATCGCAATACAGGCAGCCATAGGAGCCAAGATCATCGCTCGTGAGACCATAAAAGCCGTACGCAAAGATGTGACAGCGAAGTGCTACGGGGGCGATATCTCCCGTAAACGTAAGCTACTCGAAAAGCAAAAAGAGGGTAAAAAACGTATGAAACAAATCGGTACGGTCGAGGTGCCTCAAAAGGCGTTCCTTGCTGTACTTAAGCTTGATTGACGATGACAGACTCGGGACAACAAAGCAACCGATACGGGAAGCGCAAAAGTGATGAGAAGACAAAAGAACTTCCATCTCGTGTACCTCCGCACAGCGAAGAGACAGAAGCTATCGTACTCGGTGCGTTGATGATAGAGAAGGATGCCTACCCGATGGTAGGTGAGCTACTTCGTCCCGAATGTTTCTATGAGCCAAAGAATAAACTTCTCTTCGAAGCTATAAGAGACCTTGCCATTGAAGAGCGGCCCATAGACGTACAGACGGTCATCGAACAGCTCAAACGGAACAAAACTCTGCATGCGGTGGGAGGAGAATACTACCCTATCCTCCTTTCGTCACAAATAAACAGCACGGCACACCTTGAGACACATGCCCGCATGCTCTACGATAAAGCGATACAAAGAGAACTGATTAGTTTCGGTAACGATGTCATAAAGAACGCTTACGATGAAAGTGTAGATGTGGTAGACACAATGCAGGAAGCCGAGAGCCGTCTCTTTGAAATCACTCAGCGAACAGACAAAGATGAGGTGGAACATATCCGATATCTCATCAAAGACGCCCTTGATCAAATTGAAATCGCAAGCAGTCGTAAGGAGGGAATAAGCGGTCTGAACACAGGATTTAGGGAACTGGATGAGAAAACATCCGGTTGGCAACGTTCCGATCTCGTTATCATTGCGGCTCGCCCTGCAATGGGTAAGACGGCATTTGTACTCTCGATGGCAAAAGCGATGGCTATGGACTACAAGATCCCCGTGGCCATATTCAGTCTTGAAATGAGTAAGACACAGATCATGACTCGTCTGATTGTAAACCATACGGAGATATCCAACGATAAAATTAAGCGTGGAAGCCTCAGTCAAGAGGAACTTCGGAAGCTCAATGAAGGTCTTGATCCTCTATATAATGCACCCCTCTACATAGACGATAACGCAGGGCTCTCCATCTTTGACTTACGCTCTAAGGCAAGACGCCTAGTCCGTGAACACGATGTCAAGATGATTGTGATCGACTACCTGCAACTTATGACGGCAAGTGGCTTACGCGCCAATACAAATCGTGAACAAGAGGTAAGTATGATCTCGCGTTCGCTTAAACATCTTGCCAAGGAACTCAACATCCCCATCATAGCCCTCTCTCAGCTGAACCGTAGTGTAGAGAACAGAGGAGACGGAAAGATCCCGCAACTTTCCGACCTGCGCGAATCGGGAGCAATAGAACAGGATGCCGATATGGTGTGCTTCCTCCATCGCCCTGAATACTACGGCATCACAGAAGATAAAGATACAGGGAAAGATATTAGAGGATTAGCACAGTTCATCATAGCTAAGCACCGTAACGGTCCTACGGGACACATTTACCTGAGTTTCAGACAAGAGTTCATCAAATTTTCGGATGCGCTCAACCACTCTATCTATGATGACAAACAACACGTTACGATGGTTTCTTCCCTCAACAGTAACTCCTCTACCGATTTTAGTACACTTGACCACGACGATCTCAATCCTTGATTAGTTTGTTATAGAAAAAAACATTACCTTTACCGAGAAATTAGAGTTTATACAACAAGAAATAACTTCACAAATTATTAGAATCATGGGACTATTGAAAGAATTCAAGGAGTTTGCGGTTAAGGGGAATGTCATTGATATGGCCGTTGGGGTGATCATCGGTGGTGCATTCGGGAAGATTGTATCTTCGCTCGTAAACGATGTGATAATGCCTCCTATCGGCAAACTTATCGGAGGAGTGAACTTCTCTGACCTCAAGTTTGTACTTGATGCAGCGGTAGTAGAAAACGGAGAAGTGGTAAAGCCGGAAGCAGCTATCTTATACGGTAGCTTTATCCAAACGATCTTAGACTTCCTCATCATTGCAGCTGTTATCTTCCTTGCCCTCAAAGCTATCAATAAGATGAAGAGAGAAAAAGAAGCTGCTCCTGCTGCTCCTGCAGAACCAAGCGAAGACATCAAGCTCCTCACCGAGATCCGAGACTTGCTGAAAAAGCAATAAAGCACTTGGATAGGCGGATTTTTCTGTGTACATTTGCAGTCGCTTTGCGTAATCTCTGGCAGGAAATATAGAGAGACCTGCGTATATTGCGTTTAGTATTATCTAATCAAATAAAGCAACCAAAATGAAAGTCGACTTTATCAAGCTCGTAGAGCAAGAGTTTAACAGCGGTAAGCAGCATACTGCCTTCAAGAGTGGTGACACAATCTCTGTCCACTATCGTATCAAGGAAGGTAATAAAGAGCGTATCCAGATCTACAGAGGTGATGTCATCAAAATCGTTGGGCATGGAAACAAGAAGCGTTTTACCGTCCGTAAGATCTCTAACGGTGTAGGTGTCGAAAGGATTTTCCCATTAGACTCTCCATTTATTGAAGAGATCACACTTCACAAAGTAGGTCGCGTACGTCGTGCTAAGCTCTACTACCTACGCGAACTCCGTGGTAAGAAAGCTCGTATCCGCGAACGTCGTAGCTTCTAAAGAGATTACTCAATCTTAAAACAAACAAAAAAGACTTTCCCGCGAGAATGGCAGGAAAGTCTTTTTTTGTACTCGACGCCTTATTAAAGAAATAAATCCTTTTATATATCTTTGTGAACGAAATGACAGGTTCGAGTCACAGATCTAACGTACCAAATACCTATTCACCTATGAATGAAATAATAGAAAGCATCAACCTTACAGAGATCTCAAGCATATTCATCGTACTCTTTGCAGTCATAGACATCATCGGAGCGATACCTATCATCATCGGACTTCAAGAGAAGGGACAAAAGATAGAACCATTCAAGACATTCCTCTTTTCGGCCATTATCCTGATCTCTTTCCTATTCCTCGGACAGGCCTTACTCAATCTGCTCACTGTGGATTTACAATCCTTTGCCGCTGCTGGTGCCATAGTCCTATTCGTACTTGCCATCGAGATGATCTTCGGAGTAGTGATGTTCAAGGACGACAGCCCATCGGGATCAGCCACACTTGTACCCTTGGTCTTTCCTTTGATCGCAGGAGCGGCATCATTTACCACGTTGCTCTCCTTCCGAGCTCAGTACGCTACGATCAATATTATCATAGCAACCCTCCTCAACCTCGTTATCGTTTACTTCGTTCTCCGCCATGTTAAGTGGGTCGAAAGGCTTGTCGGCAAAGGAGGAGTCTATGTGATGAGAAAGTTCTTCGGCATTATTCTGCTTGCTATGGCAGTAAAGCTCTTTACGGAAAACATCTCCTCTCTGATAGGTAGTATCAACTAAGATTTTCTCAACAAATAGTGAAGGGATATCGTTTAAGTTTGTATTTTTGCAAAGAGATAGCCGCAAGGTTAGAAAATTAGATTCCTCAAACCCTTTGAACCTATATTAAAACATTCTCAGACCATGCAACAAAATGATTTCCTCGTCTTTGCAGGCACCAAGAGTCAGTATCTCGCCGAAGAGATATGCCGACACCTCAATTGCCCCTTGGGTAAAATGAAAGTCGATCGTTTCGCCGATGGGGAGTTTGCGGTATATTACGAGGAATCCATCCGGGGGAAAGACGTGTACTTGGTACAGTCTACTTTCCCTACTGCAGATAATCTCTTTGAACTTCTTTTAATGATAGATGCGGCAAAGCGTGCCAGTGCACACTACATCGTAGCAGTTATCCCTTATTTCGGTTGGGCACGTCAGGACAGAAAAGATAAGCCTCGCGTCTCCATCGGAGCCAAACTTATTGCCGACATGTTATGCGCAGCAGGCATCTCACGTCTCATTACGATGGACCTCCATGCCGATCAGATCCAAGGCTTCTTCGATGTCCCTGTCGATCACTTGTACGCATCCAGTGTCTTTACCGAATATGTGAGAGAGAGCTTATCTCTGGACGATTTGGTTGTAGCTACCCCAGATGTCGGAGGGACGAAGAGGGCAAACTCGTATGCAAAGTTCTTTGGTGTCCCCATGGTTATCTGTCACAAATCAAGACTCAAGGCGAATGTTGTGGACGAGATGCGTATTATCGGTGATGTAGAGGGCAAGGATGTCCTACTCATAGATGATATTGTCGATACGGCAGGAACGATTACCAAGGCTGCCAATCTCATGATGGAGAACGGTGCGCGCTCGGTCAGAGCCATCGCAAGTCACGCAGTCATGAGTGATCCGGCTACGTCACGCATCGAGCAGTCTGCCCTTACTGAGATGATCTTCACCGATTCCATCCCCTATCATGGTGGGGGGAAGAACATCAAGATTCTCTCTGTCGCCAATATGTTTGCAGAAGCAATCCGTCGTGTAAATACGCACGAGTCCATCAGCTTACTGTACAATCTATAATCAGCAATTGCACAAGAAATTGACAACGAATAAGGCAGAAGGACACCACTTCGAAGGTCTCGACCTCGGAGTGGTGTCTTTTTTTCGTCGGAAGCTCATAGAGTGGTTCGCTCAAGAAGGGAGAGAGCTCCCCTGGCGTGGCACAAAGGACCCCTACAAGATATGGGTATCTGAAGTAATATTGCAGCAAACGCAGGTGGCACAAGGGTGGAACTACTACCGCCGCTTTATCGAGCGCTACCCGACCGTTGCGGATCTCGCCGAGAGCAGCGAGGATGATCTCCTCCTGATGTGGCAAGGCTTGGGCTACTACTCCCGGGCGCACAACATGCACCATGCCGCAAAGACGATCGTCAGAGACTACGGCGGCATATTCCCGACCGAAGCGAAGCATATAGCTTCCCTGAAGGGGATAGGCGAATACACCTTAGCAGCCATCACATCTATCGCATACGATTACCCTCTTGCCGTGGTCGATGGGAATGTCTACCGAGTCCTCAGCCGTCTTATGGCGTTAGACATCCCGATAGACACCACTACGGGCCAGAAGGCCTACAAGTACCTTGCCAATTCACTTCTGGATCCATCCTGCCCCGGTACGTACAACCAAGCGATAATGGATCTGGGAGCCACGGTCTGCACACCCAAGAAGCCCAAGTGCACCCTCTGTCCTGCGAGGGACATCTGTAAGAGTGCTTACAACCCGGAGCGCGAACTACGCCCGCTGAAAGCCAAGAGAGTGGAGGTACGGAACCTCTACCTCGACTTCTTCCTGATAATCATCGGAGAATCCTTTATCGCAGAGCAGCGCGGCAAAAGCTCCATCTGGAAAGGACTCTACCAGTTGCCCCTCATCACTTCAGAGGCCTCGCACATCAGCACGGATAGACCCGTCGAAGCCTTCCCCGGACTCACCATCGCTCCCGACATGATCCTCGATACCTACACTACCGCTCACCGGCTCACACACCGCCTGCTCAGCATCCGCATCCACAGTGTCACCTACCCGACCATTCCGGCAAGTGGTCTACCCGACGGTATGACAACGATACCGATAAGTAGGCATTTTGAGTTCGCATTTCCCAAGCCCCTGCGCCACTTCCTCGATACTCATTTGAAATGACAAGGGCTTTTCGTATCTTTGGCATCGTAATTTCAAAACACTAATAATCAATTACATCATGAACGCATTTGTATTCCCCGGTCAAGGAGCTCAGTTCGTTGGGATGGGCAAAGACCTATACGAGACTTCAGATGAAGCAAGAAAACTATTTGAGACTGCCAATGAAGTGCTCGGCTTTAGGATTACCGACATTATGTTTGAGGGCACAGACGAAGAGCTCAAGCAGACCAAGGTGACCCAACCTGCCGTATTCATCCACTCATATATCAGCGCAAAGGTACGTACTTCAGGGATGAAGCCCGATATGGTTGCCGGCCACTCTCTGGGAGAGTTTACAGCCCTTGCCATAGCAGGAGTACTTACATTTGAGGATGCGTTACGTCTCGTTTCGCAGAGAGCCCAAGCGATGCAGAAGTCCTGTGAGGAAGCACCCTCGACCATGGCGGCAGTGCTCGGTCTCGACGACAGCGTCATCGAAGAGATCTGTCGTAAGGTCGAAGGCGAAGTAGTCATACCTGCCAACTACAACTGCCCGGGACAAGTCGTCATCTCCGGGTCAGTCAAGGGTGTCGATCAGGCATGCGCTCTGGCCAAGGAGGCAGGGGCCAAGCGTGCTCTTCCCCTCAGCGTCAGCGGCGCATTCCATAGTCCGTTCATGGAGTCTGCACGAGGCAGACTTGCCGAAGCGATAGCAGCCACCACATTTCACGATGCAGAGTGTCCGGTGTACCAGAACGTAGACGCACTCCCCTACACAGATGCCGAAGCCATCCGCGCCAACCTCGTCAAGCAGCTCACGGCTCCCGTGCTGTGGACTCAGATTGTGAGAGCCATGGTTGCCGATGGTGCCACCTACTTCGCCGAGTACGGTCCGGGGAAGGTGCTCCAGGGCTTGATCAAGAAGATCGAAAGCTCCGTCACGGCCGAGTCGGGCTGCTGATACGAGACCCACATTATATATAACACAGAGACTGCACCCTGCATATAACAGGGTGCAGTCTCTTTTTTATCCGTTCGCTATGAGAAAGTGCATCATCCCGTAGGGAACGATTCTTTTACCGTATCCGAAGTGGTTTTCAGCTGCCGAACACTACTTTTCCGGGGCTGAAAAGTAACCGGCAGGGACCGAAAAGCAGTTTTCAAGAGCAGGCTAGAAGTTCATATCCTGCTCTTCTCAAGTTTCCGACCGTATCCGAGATCAATCCCTTTGACACACCGCATCCCCAGTCTCCATTAAGGCGTAAAAAGGGGCTGTGTCTTCGCGAAGACACAGCCCAGATTTCTCTATATGTTCACCTGAAAGATACGGTACGCTCTTACGGATTGCGCCGCACCATCAGCCCTACTTCCATCACACCCCGAACGATAGAATCGGTAGAGAGGTGGCGGAAACTAACGGTGTACACACCCGATCGTAACGCCCTGAATGAGGGATCGAGCAGGAAGGACTTCTGGTAGATGTTGAACCCCCTCCCGACAGACTCCTTCCCCTTTCCCTCCAGAGAGAGATCCACCTCCTCGGTAGTGAAGTCACCCGATGGTGTTTCGGTCACGACCCCAAGAGGAAGCCGTAGGAAACCGAAGTCGGAGGTATACCGTATCGACCCGTATATCGAGTAGGTCACGGTCGTATCGCTCACCGGAAAAGAGAAGAAAAGTTCGTCTCCACTTGCCCAACCCTCCTTCGCCACACCCTCGTACGATGTATAGACGACCGAGGTCGTACAAGCCCCGATAACGAATGCCAGCAAGAGTGCGGCACATACCCGACCTGCCCGCATCGGATTCATTTGTTATTCGGGTTGCTTAGCGGTGCCGCGTCCTCCCCCTTGACCATCCGGGCGACGTCCGCGCCCTCTGTGTTGAGGTCTCGGGCGACGCCCCTCCTCCCTGCGGGGAGAGCCTTGCTCGCTGCCCCTTACAGATGTGCCCTCGTGCGGTACGGGACGTTGCTCCTGGGAGCGTTCTCTTCTGGGCGGACGAGACCTTTCGTCACGAGAAGACGCTGACGGCTCTCTCTCCTCTCCGTTTCGAAACCTCTTAGGTCTATCCCTATGGCGCGGTGGAGCGTCAAATCGGGTCAGACTGTTTTCGTTAAGTATATCTTTGGAGCGTGTAGACTTCTCCTTCCCTTCCTCATCCTGCAAGAGAGAGTGCGGCACCTCTCCCCTCTTGTTCATATTAAGGATCTGGAACACTCTCGAAGCAGGCAATGGTATGAGCTCGCTGCTCTCCTTGGGATTCTTATTGACGTAGTAAGTCAGACCCGAAAGGATGTCGCTCTTGAAGTGGCGATACACCCCGACACTTGTCTGCAATTCTATCTCACGAGACGGTATCTTCTTCTGGGCTTCATAGTAGACGTCCACCTCATAGTTGAGACAACACTTGAGCTTGGCGCATTGTCCTGCAAGCTTCTGCGGGTTCATCGACAAGTCTTGTAGCCTTGCGGCATTCGTGCCGACAGATACAAAGTTGGTCAGGAAGCCGGAGCAGCACAGCTGCCTTCCGCACGGCCCTATGCCTCCGATACGTGCCGCCTCCTGACGCGCCCCTATCTGCTTCATCTCGATACGCACATGGAACGCTTCCGCCAACCGTTTGATCAGCTGACGGAAGTCTACACGAGCATCGGCGATGTAGTAGAAGATGGCCTTCTGTCCGTCACCCTGATACTCCACATCCCCGATCTTCATGTCCAAACCTAACTCAAGAGCAATCTGTCTTGACTGGATCATCGTATCATGCTCCAGGGTCTTTGCCTGCTCATATCGCTCGATGTCGGTAGGTTTTGCCAGACGGTAGATCCGCTTCGGCTCACCATTGTTGCGGTAATGTGCCTTACGCATCTGGAGCTCTACCAGCTTTCCCGTAAGCGTCACCATACCGATGTCATGCCCGGGAGTGGACTCCACAGCCACCATATCCCCCTTGCACAAAGGGAGCTTTAGGCTGTTGAGGTAGTACCCTTTACGGGTATTCTTGAACTGTACTTCGACATAGTCCTCAATGTTACACCCTTTGGGGAGATCACTAAGGTAGTCGAAGGTATTGAGTTTGCTCTTCATGCAGCCACAGCAACCGGAAGCTTTCATGCAGACACACGAAGAGTTTGAATTATTCTTGAACTTCATTCGTTACTTTCGATTATATCGGTCAAGGGCAGAGACTCCACCCTTATATATGCAAAAATACACATTTTCATCGAGGTGACAGGTCTATCGTCCGAACGGGCGCATACATAACCGGAGGAGCGACTGCACTCTGCCGATTTACAGAGAGAGCTCCTGCTTCAACCAGATCCGCATCACCGGATCAGCGATATAGACTTGGCCACCTTCCACTTGTATCAGCTCTTTGTTCACCAACGACTTCTTGATCACGCTCACATTGGCAGAGGAGCCCAGCTGATACTTATGGAGCATCTCTTGCTTGGTAAACTCCTTATGTATGCCCTCCACTACGGCTTGCAGGAAATTCATTTGGTACGCCGAGAGCCTCTCGGTCTGCTGCTCGAAGAGCGGGGTATTCTGAGCCACAACATCCTGAATCGCCTCTGCCAAGTCCTGCTCCGTGGCTACATCATCTGCGTGTATCCATACCAGCCATGCCAGCTGCTGTACATAGGACGAATGGTTATCCATGAGGAGCGCGACCCTTTCGGCGAGCTCTTTTGATATGGACTTCCCAGTGTCTTCAAACCTCTTGCAGATATGACTTACCCAGTCTTCTGTACTTATCTTGGGGAGATAGATCACATCGCCAAACTTATAAAACGGCAGACTTTTCCTTTCAAACAATTCGTTCATAAGGTGCTGCCGACTACCGAATAGGCAGTAGGAGACCGACTGATGGTGCTGCCACACACTGCGCAGCTGCTTCTGGAAGGCCTTTGAATCCCTAAACTCCCCGATCTGTTGGAATTCGTCGATGCAGACTACTATACGTATCCCTTTCTTCCGGGCGATCTTCTCCGGCAGCATAAGTATATCCTCTACTCCTTCGTTGGCGGGGCTCAGCTGCAGAGAGACGGAGAAGTCCGTGAACGGATCGGCACCTAAAGAGAACTTCGGTGCTATCCGCGACAGGAACTGCTTGGCATTTTCGATCCACTCTTCCAGCTTCGATGCCGTCCCCTTGAGGATGGCGGTCGCATACATATCGTAGAAGTCCTGCTCGCTCCTGCATCTGAATATATCGAGATATACGACTCGCAGTGCATCGGAATGCGCCAAGTCGCCCACTCTGTGTACGAGAGAAGTCTTGCCCCAACGGCGTGGAGAGATCAGCACGGTATTGATCCCGTTCCGAAAGTTGGACAAGAGTCTCTCGGTCTCTTTTGCTCTGTCGGTGAAGTTGTCCCCAGAGGTTACTACCCCGAAAGTAAAAGGTCTATTCATACTCTTAGGTTTATGTGATGCCACAAATATAATCATAATCAAGATTAGTAACAATCTTGTTAGTAATAAGTCTATTAGTAATATAGAGATTAGTAGGATAAACCTTGATAAAAAGCGGAGAGAGAAGTCGTCTCGATGCGGTAAAAAACTTCGAGATAACGGGATATAAACCTGTATTCAGTCCCGGAAAACTAATGTTCGGCCCCGGATTATCACTTTCCCGGAGCGGAAAAGTAGCGTTCGGCAGCCGAAAATCGCTTCGGATACGGTAGAGGCTGCTTTTATTGCGGCATCTCCGCTACTTTCTGCAGTAGGGATGAAATGGGGCTGCCGCAGCGTCTCCTACACTTCGCCCCACATCCGACTCCTATTTCTTTGATGCGTTGGCATCGAATGAGTAACTTTGCGGACAGTAATCATAAGTACGACAATATGAATCAAACCGTTTACTCCACTGAAGTCCTGGCTTTCGTGGCACAAGCGACCCGATACTGCGCCCTATTTGATCCGCAACAACCGAAGAAGTGGGACGCCGAAACCGTGCAGGAGTGTCGACACACCCTCACTGCACTATATGGTGCGGCTCTGGGCTTGCCCCGGATCCCGGTAGACCCGTTTGCCAACCTTGAGGCACTAGTGACGGAAGAGGAGTATGAGCGAGTGCGGGGAGTGCTCCTCGCACACTTCGGTGATGCGGACGTATTCCTCGATACCGAGATTCATGATATGCAGTACTCCGACACCCCGATCGGCATAAGCCTTTCGGAGCTGATGGCAGACTTGTATCAGTGCCTTGCGGATGCGATGTGGGTCTTCCGCCAAGGGATCGAAAGCCTCATGGAGCAGTCGATAGCTGAGATAGCCTACACCTTCCGACATGAGTGGGGAGTGACAGTGCTGACAGTACTAAGACAGCTGCACAGGTTCGCCGAAGAGTCTGCGGAAGAAGAGGTTGTCGATGATGATACAGAGGAGATCTGGTGACAACTCTAATCGAATCGTCGGACAGAAATAGAGGTAAGATTATATTTTGTAGTACATATTATTTTTGTTAATTTGCGCATTATCCGACCCTAATACGGCAGATGTGCATATCGCCTATGATAGATCTTACAAGGAACATATCTAAAGAAGAACTCAACGAGATGCCAATGGAAGCAATACCGGTACCCGTCGAAGTGATCGACGAGACCACGCCCATAGAGCATATCGACGAAGTCTGCGGACGTCTCAAAGCGGCAAATATCGTGGGATTTGACACGGAAACAAAACCGAGCTTTGCGAAGGGAGTCATCAACAGGGTGGCACTCATACAGCTTGCCGACCGTGAGGGGGCGTTCGTCTTCAGGGTATGTCGTATGTCTCCCGAGGCATTGACTCCCCTGCGCCATCTCATAGAAGACAAGGACGTACTCAAAGTGGGTATAGGTACTCACGATGATGCTCGCGAGCTGAAGTCGGACTACGACTGGATGCCTGCCGGGATGGTGGAGCTGCGACAACTCGCTGCCGAAAAAGGGATCACCGTAGGCTCACTATCCAAGATATATGCCCTCCTCTTCGACAAACGCCTTACGAAGAGCCAACGTCTCTCAGACTGGGAACGAGGCGACCTATCGGAAGCCCAGATCAGATACGCAGGACTGGATGCTTGGGCGGGGTTCAAGATCTTTGAGACCCTAAGCGATGCGTTCCTCCCTTCGATGATCGAAAACAAGTTTGAGAGTATCACACGTACCTCTCCCCAGAAACAGAATGGGAGAGGTAAGCATAACCCACGTATGACAAAGCCATAAACACACAATATCATCACACCATTCAATATAATATGAAAGAAAGAGAGAATACCACCCACCGCATCATTATCAAAGACTCAAGGCTTAAAGCTATCGAACGTCGCCACCCTTGGATATTCTCGATGGGGATAAACCCTCATGACGCACCGACTCTCTCTGCCGGAGACTCCGTCACCGTAGAGGCTCGCGAAGGGGAGTGCTTAGGGCATGGATACTATGAGGAGGGGACCATAGCAGTGAGGTTGCTCTCTTTTGACCCGAATGCTGACATCTCATCGACGGAGTTCTGGCAACACCTCCTCCGGGAAGCGTACGAAGTGCGGAGTGCTCTCGGCCTTGTCCGTCAGGGATCCATATACAGACTCGTCCATGGAGAGGGAGACTACATCCCGGGACTCATCATCGATATATACGGTGATGTAGCTGTAATGCAAGCACACACCAAAGGGATACATCTGCGTCGCAAGATGATCGCAGAGGCTCTCATGCAGGTGTATGACGGAGCATTGTGCTGTGTCTACTACAAGTCCGAAACGACCCTGCCGGGACGAGACGATGAGGATGACCGCAGCGGCCTGCTGGCAGGAGTATGGCATGAGCCGACTTGTGACGAGAACGGCATCCGTATCACCCCGGACATCCTTAGAGGACAAAAGACAGGTTTCTTCATCGATCAGAGGGAAAACCGCGCCCTCCTTGAGCGTTACAGCAGAGGGCGTACGGTACTGAATATGTTCTGCTATACAGGAGGATTCTCTCTATATGCCCTGAGAGGCGGAGCAAAGAAGGTGGTTTCAGTGGATAGCTCTTCCAAAGCAGTCACCCTGACTAACCATAATGTGGCAGCAAACTTCCCGACAGAGATCGTAGCAAAGCACGAAGCGTATGCTGCCGATGCCTTCAAGTACCTCGAAGAGATACGGCAAGATGAGTATGATCTCATAGTCCTCGACCCACCCGCCTTCGCCAAACATCGTGGAGTGGTGCACAACGCTCTTCAGGGATACCGACGCATCAATGCCGAAGCAATCGCCAAAGTGCGTGAGGGGGGCATTGTATTTACATTCAGTTGTTCGCAAGCGATCACCCCGATACAGTTCAGACAAGCAGTATTCTCAGCAGCTCTGGCAGCAGGGCGTCACGTACGGGTGTTGGAAGTGCTGCACCAACCTGCCGACCATCCCGTAAGTATCTATCACCCAGAAGGCGAATACCTCAAGGGGCTTGTACTTCATGTAGGCGGTAAGCTCTGAACTCCGTCTCGATACTCCCCATTTGAAGCACCCCATACTCCCATGGCAAAAGATCACAACGAACGCATAGCAGCCATGAGCTTTGCGGCAACTTACCCGTACTATGTCGCTAAAATAGAAAAGAAAGGCAGAAGCATAGACGAACTTCACCGGGTCATCGAGTGGCTCACAGGGATAGACGCGGAGAGACTTAAGACTCTTATAGAAGCCGACGTCACCTTTGCCGAGCTCTTTGACCAGACCCGACTAAACGCTCATGCACATCTCATCACCGGAGTAATCTGTGGATACCGGGTGGAAGAGATAGAAAATCCGCTAACGCAAAAGGTAAGGTATCTCGACAAACTCATAGATGAGCTTGCCAAAGGTAAGCCCATGGAGAAAATACTACGTACCCCAAAGGAGTAGAATGCCCCTGACTACGACAAGAGAGTCAGGGAGTTACGACAGGTGAGACACCACCCCGGGCTTGCTTTATTACTATTTATTAGTAACTTTGTGGTTCAAGTGCCATCGGCGGATGGCATACTTTCCGAAACTCGGAAGCCTCAAACCCACCCTCGTGAGCAGTTGGTGGCAAGGGGTTAAGTGCAACTTAATTACTTATTTATGAGATCGAAAACTTTCGTTCTTGGTATTCTCGCGGCCTTTGTCCTATTGGGACTATCGTTCCTATCGGCAAAAGTGCAACTGGGAACTCCTGATATAGGATACAATCCCGGAGAGAGACTGCCAAGTATCAAGGTGGACGACGTAAATCTACAGGATCTCGGGCACGACAAACCCGTACTTGTGGTTTTGTGGTCACATAGCGATGCACAGTCGCGTATGGTCAATGCCTGGATGAGTAAGCAACATGGAGATAGTACGATTCTATCTCTTTGTGTAGATGCCAGCACAGAAGATGCAAAATACTATGCTCTCATCGATGGCTTATCCCCTGACATCAAGGTAATTGGTGCAGAGAAGAATAAGCAACTTATCCAAAAACTGAATCTCTCTAAGAGTCTGAGGATATTCTCCATATCGGACGGAGTGATTTCAGAAGCAACTACGCCCGCACGTGAGTGGGTTAAGATTGTAGGTTAAGACCGGAAAAAGAACCGAATGTAGCCTCCTAAAGGGAATAACTTTAGGGCGTTTAATAATCAAAAGGGAGTATCTGTCATGTACAGATACTCCCTTTTTCGTTTTCATTTTACCGAAAAAAGCATCAAAACAGTTCGGCAATGATGGCATCCGAAAGGTCTATTCCCTCTTCGGTGAAAGCGATCGAGCCATTCCTTCGCCGTACCATCAGTCCTCTTTCGACGTAGGATTGCAAGCGGGTTGCCAACAAAGTCGCTCGCTCTGCCCCGAAACGTCTGCGTACTTCCTCTATCTCGATCCCATCTATGACCCGAAGACGAGTCAGCAGATACTCTTCATATACCATCTCAGGTGTGAGAAACTCGAACTCACGAAGCAAAAAACCTCTCACATTCAACCGATAAACATACTCATCTAAGCTATCGGGATTGACAGATCTCCAGGGATGTCTATAACTATGTGCCGATGGACCGAAGCCCAGATACGGGACTTCGTCCCAATAGGATGAGTTATGTCGAGCCCTCTTACCGGGAAGGGCATAGTTGGATATCTCATAATGCTCGTACCCTTCGGCACGTAGGCGAGCGGATATATAGTGGGACATCTCAAGACTTCGCTCCTCGGCGATCTCTTCAAAGGCTCCTGCTTTCAAAGCATCGTACAGAGGAGTTCCCTCTTCGTAGATAAGGTGATACGTAGATATATGAGTAGGCGAAAGAGAAAGCAGACAATCGACATCACGAGCCAGCAAATCCATATCGGTACCAGGGATACCGTAGATGAGATCAAGGGATATGTTGGAGATCCCGTGCGCTTGAATTGCCCGCACCATCTCGACAGTCTTGTCGGCAGAATGCCGTCTACCGAGAAAGCGAAGCGCATCTTCGGCGAAAGATTGTGCACCGATACTAAAACGATTGACGCCGCTTGCTATGAGTTTACCTATCTTTTCGTCATCATAATCCCCGGGATTGCACTCCATTGTTACCTCCGCGTTGGGTGCAATAATGAAAGAAGCCCTCACCGTCTCCAATACTTCAGAGACCTCAAGGGCATCGAGGAGGGAGGGCGTACCGCCCCCGAGGTATATGGTATGTACAAGTTCGTCTCCTAATTCATAGCTCCGCAGATCAATCTCCTTAGTCAAAGCCTTGAGATAGTCCGTTCTCTTTGAGAGGGACGCTACAGAGTAGAAGTCGCAGTATCGGCACTTTGAGATGCAGAATGGCACATGGATATAAAGGCCTGCCATGGAGAGAGCATCAGGCTTTATATATCTTGGATTTCCGATAGCTCGACAAGGTTATTGACGATAGCGTATATCGTCAGACCGGCAGGGCTATGTATCTGCAGTTTCTTCGCAATGTTACGTCGGTGTGTAATGACTGTATGGGTGGATAGATATAGTTCCGAAGCGATCTCCTTATTAGTCATTCCCTTGACGACACACACTACAATATCCTTTTCTCTCGGAGTGAGTGCGGTCTCTTTCAGTTCATCGCGCTCACTGCAGTCCTCATACATCATCTTCTCTATCATCTCTGCGAAGTCGCTCTCCCTATCGGTCAGAGCGAACTTCCCATTGAAGTTACGCAGCATATACTCATCCATCGCTCCCACGCAGATAGCGATGAACTTGCTTTCCGGTATTCCGCACCGCTCTTTTACCAGGGGCAAAAACACATCCCCCACGACAAGGGGAGAAGTAATAACGATATCGGGGAGCTCCGTCTTGAGGAGTTCGGGGAAAGTGTATAGGTCGTTGCAGATTGTAAGAGTATAGTTGAGCGATGCTATACGCTTAAGATGAGTCTCTACGAAGTACTGTATCACCGGAGACGGGACAGCTAAGAGTATTTTATGGGTATGCTCGTTCATTGTCTTGTTGTTATTTTTCTACTGACAAGAAGAAGATAAGGAAGAGTACTACAACTCTTTCTCAAGAGCGAGGATGGCGGGAGTAAAGATGTAGTCCTCCACATCGTTGTGATCTTTGAGCTCCTCTTCGCAAGAGAAGAAGTCGTGCAGCACTCTATTGAGTTTGTATCCACTCTTGGCTGGGTAGTACTTGATGAGGATGTTTTTAAGCTCCATCATCTTCAGCTCTACCTGATCATGTTTCTTACGGAATATCTCGATAGAGTACTTGGGATCCTTTACGCCCTCGATAAGTTTCTCTACGTATGGGAACACAAGCTTATTTTCGTACTGCATATGCTTATTCACTTCCTCCACATATTCGTCATAAAACCTACGGATTACGTACATGACATCCTGAGGACATCCCTCGATGGCATCGAGGAGATTGACCTTGATGGTCGGCAGTCTGTAATCGAGGAAGTAGTTGTGCGAGTTCTGCAGGTACTTGATGATAAGAGGGATGGAGAGTTTTTTGTGGAGGTCATGCTCTCCGACTACCTGACGGTAGAGAAGGAAATTGACTATGGTGAGGAACGTTTTCTCATCCACGTTGTTCTCTTCACACACCTCTCGAATGGTTTTCTCCCCTACCCCAAGCGGGATTTCGAATCGGAAGATGAGCAAGAGCATATTGTAATGCTCGCTGATCAGGTCGCACATCTTGGAAGTCGGGGTATATGTCTTGAGCTTGTGCATATCTAATATGTATAAAAACTAAAATATATCTGACGCAAATATACAAAAAAGTAGCCCAATGCCCAATCCTGAGGCTTTCCCCACTTGTAGGTATTTTCCTCCGGGCCCGAGGGGTCCGGTCCACTTTTCCATGACAAATGGCGGGATTTCCGAGGACTTCGAGTGCACGGTGGCAGTGATACGGATGCACTTATCCATGACAAACGATAGTCCCCCGGGCATCTCTTGATGAGTCGTCCGGGGGACTATTGTCTTTCTATACGGGTATATCGGGCTTACTTTATCCTTTCGAGCTCGACCGTGAAGTGACGCATCACGGGGAGTTCGTGGGTGATACGGAAGCCGTTGCGGATACTTGCTGCACGCTCTTTGACGTTGCAGAGAGCGGCGGCTACCACATCCATGTGGTTGTTGGTATAAGTACGTCGTGGGATTGCCAGACGGAGGAGCTCCAGACGTGGGTATCTATTCTCACGCGTATCGGGATCTCTGTCGGCAAGGATCGAACCAATCTCGACGCCTCGTATACCGGCTTCGAGGTAAAGCTCGATACCGAGGGTCTGAGCTATGAACTCCTCTTTCGGCACATTCGGGAGCAGCTGCTTAGCGTCTACGAACACTGCATGCCCGCCTGTGGGACGTTGGAATGGGATACCGTACTCATCGAGCTTTGCACCGAGGTAAGCCACCTGCTTGATACGGGCATCCAAAGTGTCGAACTCGGTACCCTCATCGAGCCCTTGCGCCAGTGCATTCATATCTCTTCCGCTGAGCCCTCCGTAGGTAAGGTATCCTTCGTTCATGATACAGAACATCTGGCACTTGCGCCATAGCTCTTCGTTCTTGAAGGCAACGAACCCTCCCATATTGACGATAGCATCCTTCTTGCTCGACATCGTCATCACGTCGGCATAAGAGAATATCTCGCGTACGATCTCTTTGATACTCTTATCGGCATAACCCTCCTCACGTGTCTTGATGAAGTAGGCATTTTCGGCAAACCGTGCCGAGTCGATGAGCAACATGATGCCATACTTGCGGCACAGCTCTGACGTCTCGCGGATATTTCTCATAGATACAGGCTGTCCGCCTGCCGTATTATTGGTGATGGTAAGTATGACGCATGGGATCTTGTCCTTGGGTGTCTCCTTGAGTATCTTCTCGAGTTTATTGAGGTCCATCTCACCCTTGAACGGTATCTCCAACTGCGTATCAGCCGCAGCATCTATCGTACAGTCGGGGGCATAGGCCTGACGAAACTCGATGTGTCCCTTGGTCGTATCGAAGTGAGAATTGCCCGGTACGATATCACCTTTCTTTAGAATTGTAGAAAAGAATATGTTCTCTGCCGCACGCCCTTGGTGTGTGGGCAAGAAGTAATCGAAACCGAGGATCTCCTCGATCGCCTTCTTCATATTGTAGTAGCTCGATGCTCCGGCATAGCTTTCGTCACCAAGCATCATGGCAGACCACTGCCTGTCGCTCATGGCTCCGGTACCAGAGTCGGTCAGGAGGTCGATGAAGACCTGCTCACTTCTCAGTTTGAATAGATTGTACTTGGCTTCAAGTATCCATCTCTCACGCTCTTCGCGAGTTGATACGCGTATAGGTTCTACCATCTTTATCCTATACGGTTCTGCATAAGGTAACTTCATAATAGGTGGGTTTAGTTATGAATGTGGTTTAACTCCCCAAAGTTACAAATTATGAGTCATATACTCACCTTTATTCACACTCATTTTTTAGTTTGTTTCTGTTTTTAAGTTTATCTGAGAGTCGGAATAAAAAAAATCAATAGTCCGGACACAAACTTCCCGACATCCGGATCGAAAGTCATTTTCAGTGGCTGAAAGGTAGTTTTCCGCTCCTGAATATTACTTTTCAGCCCTTGAAAATCAGTTTTCCGCCACCGAATACCGATTTATATCCCGATCGCGACTCTTTCTTGTCCCGACTTCAGTGACTTCCGATACGCCCCCGTCCGCACCCTCGTCCGGGAGGGGCTCCCATCCCGGGGGAGCCCTCTCCACACTCCTCCCCGGATTGGGAGATATAGGAAAAGTAACGGGCTTGCGCTATCTTTGCGCACACATTATACATATAGTACAGTACGATCATATGATTTCAGTAACCGGACTTACGGTAGAGTTTGGAGGCACGACCCTCTTCAGCGACATTTCGTTTGTGATCAATCCTAAAGACCGAATCGCACTGATGGGCAAGAACGGTGCAGGAAAGAGCACACTCCTCAAGATACTAGCCGGAGCGCGGCAGGCGACTCGTGGCACAGTGGCAGCACCGAAAGAGTGCGTCATAGCATATCTCCCGCAACATCTGATGACGGAGGACGGCCGCACCGTCTTCGAAGAGACGGCACAGGCCTTTGCCCACCTGCACGCCATGGAGGCAGAGATAGATAGGCTCAACAACGAGCTTGCCACCCGTACCGATTACGATAGCGACGACTACATGGCCCTGATAGAGCGTGTGTCGATGCTGAGCGAGAAGTTCTATGCCATAGACCTGACCAACTATGAGGAAGATATAGAGAAGACGCTGCTCGGGCTGGGCTTCAAGCGCACGGATTTCCACCAGTCGACGAGCAACTTCAGCGGCGGATGGCGGATGCGCATCGAGCTGGCAAAGCTCCTCCTCCGCAATCCCGACGTGCTCCTCCTCGATGAGCCTACCAATCACCTCGACATCGAGTCGATACAGTGGCTGGAGGAGTTCCTTGTCTCCAATGGTAAAGCTGTCGTAGTCATCAGCCACGACCGGAAGTTTGTAGACAGCATCACCACACGTACAATAGAAGTGACGATGGGGCGTATCTATGACTACAAGGTAAACTACTCGAAGTATCTCGAACTGCGCAAGGAAAGGCGCGAGCAACAACAGAGAGCTTACGAAGAACAACAGAAGATGATTGCCGAGACAAAAGAGTTCATAGAGAGATTCAAAGGCACTTACTCCAAAACCCTTCAGGTACAGAGTCGCGTGAAGATGCTGGAGAAGCTGGAGATCCTCGAGGTGGATGAGGAGGACACATCGGCACTCAGGCTCAAGTTCCCCCCGTCACCTCGCTCGGGGAGCTACCCTGTCATCATGGAGGGCGTGGGGAAGAGCTATGGAGAGCATCTCGTATTCAAGGATGCTAATCTCACTATCGAGCGTGGCGACAAAGTGGCGTTCGTAGGGAAGAATGGCGAAGGGAAGTCCACCTTGGTCAAATGTATCATGGGTGAGATAGAGCATGATGGATCACTCAAACTTGGGCACAACGTACAGATAGGCTACTTCGCACAGAACCAAGCCTCGCTCCTCAACGAGGACCTTACCGTCTTCCAAACAATAGATGACGTAGCCAAGGGGGATATTCGCACGAAGATTAGAGACATCCTCGGAGCGTTTATGTTCGGTGGCCCGGAAGAGTCTCAAAAGAAAGTCAAAGTGCTCTCGGGTGGTGAACGCACGCGCCTCGCAATGATCAAGCTACTCCTCGAGCCGGTAAACCTACTGATCCTCGACGAGCCTACGAACCACCTCGACATGAAGACGAAAGATATCCTCAAGCAAGCACTCATGGACTTCGACGGCACCCTCATCGTCGTAAGCCATGATCGTGACTTCCTCGACGGACTTGTCGGGAAAGTCTACGAGTTTGGCAACAAACGTGTGACCGAACACCTCTCGGGCATATACGAGTTCCTCGAAAAGAAGAAAATGGACTCCCTACGAGAGCTCGAAAGGTAACGCTTCGGGACATAATAACTATATGGCAAGAGCAAGACTCTCCCCTTGACATGTCAGTGGTCTTTCGCACTTCAGATACAATGAAATTATACAGTAAGATCCTGCGACATGGCAATGGGACGTGAATACAGTCAAGACTAACTACACATTATTATATAGTACAACCCGGACGAGTATGGCATCAGCATGAAATTCTTGCATGACATTGCCGCGTCAAGACCTCGGACAACCCGGACGATTATGGCATCAGCATCCTGCAGTATCCCTATCCGTCCGGGTTGTCTACCCTCTACTTACGAAACTCTTCGCACTTTCCACTCAGGCGACATATTCTAAACGGCAAAGACACATTCAGGCCCGTTCGAGCCACATTCCGCTCTTCTCCCAAGACGACTCCACTAAACATCAAAAACAATACCCGCAAAAGCAAAACTCAAAAACCGATAAAACAAAAATGTTTCATCGGTTTTTGAGTTTTGCTTTTGCGGGTATAAGATGCATTTGTACGGAACATCTCTGTACTCCTCCATATTACTGTCTAAGTCGGCAAATAACCTTAAACCGTTGGACTACCATCGAGTCTATAATATATTGAGTAACTCAAAGGAATAAATGGTCGGAAGAGATTTTCACTTTTTCACCATAAAACACCATCAAGAAGCGATATT
>JBHBLB010000021.1:0-10112 GCA_041791495.1 Porphyromonas sp. | reverse complement strand
GTTGCTCTTCCTCTTGGACTTGAACCAAGGACCCTCTGATTAACAGTCAGATGCTCTAACCGACTGAGCTAAGGAAGAATTAAATAGTCTCCACTTTGAGACCCCTGCTTACAAGGGCTGTAACCCCTGAATTGCTCTGCAAATTTATGGCCTTTTTTTCAATTATGCAATACTTTGTCTCCACAATCTCCGGGAGATTTCAATTTCTTTCCCCATCTCCCCGTAGCCTGTCCGTCAGTGGAAAGAGTGAGAGATGCGGTAATGAAACTTGTCTCTACCGCATCTGAAGTGATGTTCAGGAGCTGAAAGGTAATTTTCAGCTCCTGCTTATTGGTTTTCCGCACCTGAAAATTACCTTTCAGCCCCTGATGATAACTTCATGTCCGGTCTTTTGGATTTCTGTAACGGCTCCCGAAACTTTCTTGTCTCGTCAGGAGTCTGTCTGCTATGTATAGACATGTGATCGTGTCCCAGAAGTCAGAGGGCAGTGTCCCTCAGGGTACAACGTTCTCTAAGGTACCAGAGTGCAGCAACTATCCCTTTGAGTATGGTGGTGATACTGATGATCCACCAGAGTGTAGTGATAGAGGGGAAGAGCGGTAGGAATATCAGCGCAAGAGGGATGCGGAGGAGATTGCCTCCGATACTGATGAGGGCGGGTGGCACACTCTTACGTATGCCGTAGAAGAACCCCTGGGAGGTGATCTCAAGTATCATAAAGAGCTGCGACAGACCGCTTATCTTGAGATAGATACCCCCGGCCATATAGGCTTCTGGATCGGGCACAATGAGGGCAAAGAGCCACTCTCCGCCCAGGACATACAGGGCTGTAGCACCGATACCAAAGATAATGGTCATACGGAGAGTGAAGCGGTAGGCTTCAAATACCCGGGAGAGCTTTCGGGCTCCATGGTTCTGAGAGATGAAGGTAGAGAGTGCTGTGGAGAACCCTTGGGCAGTATTCCATGAGATGGCTTCGAGCTGTCCTCCGGTAGTGAGGGTAAGGACACCGATGTGTCCCCCTGCAAGTGATGCAAGCCTCCCCAAATACATATTGATGAGGGCGAATAAACTATTGAGCAAAGCCACAGGAATACCTATGGCGAGTATCTTTCGGGTAGCGGAGAGATCCAACTTCGTGAAGAAAGATATGCCTCCGAGCAATCGATCTCTATAATGTATCTGTATGACAAATAGGAAGAAGACGGCGGCTTGGGCGATAATGGTAGCTAAGGCAGCCCCTTTGGATCCTAGTCCGAGTGTGAAGATGAAGAGCGGATCGAGCGTCATATTGAGCACGAGTCCCACAGTATTGATCACGAATGGTATCTTGCTGTGCCCCGATGCATTGTATATACCTGTCATGGCTCCTGAACCAAACACAAAGGGCAACCCCAAGGAGATGATGTAGAGATAGTCTACGCTCTCTGAGTGAATGTGTGGAGCCAGGCGATAGAAGCCCAAGAGCTTACTCCCGAATATGAGATACAATATCGCAAGAGCCGTGCCGATGAGGAGCGACAGCATCATATTGTGCCCGGCATATAGCCTTCCGTCTCGTTCGTCTGCACGACCTATGGCATGGGCTACGGTAACTTCGCTGCCTACTTTATTGATAAGGGAAATGGAGATGGCGAGCCATGCAAAGACAGATGCCGCACCGACGGCAGCTACGGCTTCGTTACTGAGCCGCCCGAGCCACGCCATATCGGTGAAGTTGTACAGCATCTGTACGAACGATGTACCGAGTATCGGGACTGCCAGTTTGAAAAGATGAGCGGGGATACTACCGTAGGTCAGATCCTTTACCTCCCTTTCGCCTTTGATCGCCATAGCTACTTCTTGTGCTTGGTAGACAGCATCCCGCAGGCAGCGAATATGTCTTCACCACGTGAACGGCGGGTGGTACATCTTATGTTATGGGAGAGGAGGTGTTGCTCGAACGCTTTTACTCGTTCAGGAGAGGGGGAGCGTAGATCGACTTCGGGGATAGCGTGGTAACGAATAAGGTTCACACGACAGTCGAGTGGCGCAAGGAGCTTAGCCAAAGTATCGGCATGGCGAAGGCTGTCATTGACTCCGTCGAAGACGATGTACTCAAATGATAGTCGTCGCTGCCCGGAAAAGTCATACTCGCTCAGTGTCTTGAGTACCGAAGATATGGGAAATGCCCGCTCCACCGGCATGAGCCGTAACCGCTCCTCACTGTATGGGCTGTGTATGCTGATCGCAAGGTGAGCCTGCTGCTCCGAGAGAAACCGACGCACCCCCCCGGCAAGGCCTATCGTACTCACCGTGATGCGCTTGGGGCTCCAAGCAAGCCCCCAGGGGGCAGTCATTATCTCTATGGCTCGCATCACTGCGTCATAGTTGTCGAGGGGCTCGCCCATCCCCATGAAGACAACGTTGGTGAGGGAGTCGAAGTGCGGGGCACTTAGAAGCTGATTGACGATGTCGGCGGCAGAGAGATTGGCTTTGAACCCCATCTTCCCCGTATGACAGAAGTAACAATTCATCTTGCATCCTACCTGACTTGATACACATAGTGTGGCACGGTCCTCTTCGGGGATGTAGACAGTCTCTATATCGTGGGTGCTCTTGATGACACGATAGAGGTACTTCTCGGTACCATCTTTGGAGACCTGTCGGTCGGTGACTTCGCTTCGTCCTATCTCGTATCTCCTTTCAAGCTCTTCTCGGAGTAGCTTGGGCAGGTTGGTCATTTCGTCGAATGCCTTGACGCGTTTTGTATAAAGCCATTCTATTACTTGCTTGGCCCTGTACTTGGGTTGGTTCATCTCTACGATGACCTGCTCCATTTCCGATAGGTTGATGCCTAAGAGTATATTCTTTTCCATAATCGTTTACTAATCGAGCGTGACCAGCACGATATCATCGCTGACATTGTACCATATATATCCTTGGGGGTTGCTGTATCCCATACGCTTCAATAACCCTAAATAGGTGCGTACTTGCCTACCATACTTGCTGTCGTTGTGTATCCCGAACTTGTAATCAATGACTGTCGCAGTGCCATCGTGTAGGATGACTTTGTCGGGGCGATAAGTCCCCTGAGGCGACATTATCTCTTGCTCGCAGATGGATGTCTGCTTCTCGATGTCGAACCATCCTGCAATCACCGGCGAACGAAGCGCATCGGCAAAGCTGGAGATATAGGCTTCTCCCTCGTGTGAAGCAATACGGCCGGCAGCAACTTCCTTGCGAACCCTTCGCTCGAAGTCAATCTTGTCGGTGGTATGAGACAGTACTTCGTGCATCACTATGCCTTTGCGACGTTCGGCTTCCGTCTCAAAGAGTGTCTCGTATCCCTTGGTGCTGAGCATAAGTGCATCATACCTCGGGGTCGCTGACAGGCCTTTCAAGGTGAAATGACCGGCACCGGCTGCGCCATGTGCCTTAGTATCGATCCGGACTTCGGCACCAAGTGAATAGATGTGACTATCGTTCTCCTCATCACATACCACAGTGAGAGGCAATGGGTCGGAGGAAAGGGAGGCAAGACGCTCGGAAATGATCTTGCCGGAAGTGACTTTGTCCTTTGACTTTGGGAAATAGATGTGCAGCTCTTCTGAGGCACGGGTAAATGCGACATAGAGAAGGTTGAGCGTATCTGTATAGTCCATCTCATACTGTCTCAAGGCAAAGTCTGCGAAGTAACTGCTCTCGAGCTTGGCAAAGCTGATAGGAACGATGTAGAATGGTAGTATCCGGAAGTGCTCGGGTAGTGTCTCGGAGGAGATGATCTTGGGTGCTGTACCGCTCTTCTTGGTGACATCCCACGACCCGAACGGTATGATCACGACAGGATACTCCAACCCTTTGGACTTATGTATCGTAGTGATGGTGATACTGTTTAGCTGCGCTTCTCCCATACTTACCATAAGAGTGCTGCATTTGTCTTCCCACATCTCGACAAATGTGCCGAATGATATGCTCCTGTGTGACGCAAAACCGAAGAGTATATCCATAAATGAATTGACGTATAGCTCTTCCTCGCTTGGGATATAAGCCAACAAGTCGATAGCCATAGTCACAGTCTCGTAGATGGATAAGCCGTGGGAGATGAGTGCAAGTAGTGCTTCGGAGGTCGGGAGAGAGGCTCCGAGGTGGATAATCTCCGGACCATACAGACTATTGTACCGATCGAGATGGAGGGTGAGTTCGAGTTCGGGAGATTGACTACCTGGGGATGCGAAACACTTTAGCAGACATGCAAGCAATCGCACTACGATGGAGTTATTTATGAGTAAGGCTTCGTCGGAGAGGAAAGTGAAAGAGAGGTCGTCTCTATCATCGTACTTGTTGGATAGCTGAGTCAAGAAGTCTGCAATCTTTGCACCTTCAGCTTTTGTCCGTACAAGGAAAGCTATGTCGGAGGGACTGAACCCTTGCTTGCTCTGGAGCTGTATCAACTTGTCTTCGAGTAGGGGAGCGATGGTATCGAAGTAGTCTTCCGACTTTTTGAAATAGGGAGTTTCTGTCAGAGTTACCAGTCCTCGCTCCTTGGTTTTCTCGGGAAGTTGCTGGCGCACATCTGTATACGATGCTGCGTGCTCTGTCATCTCTCTTTCGATACATTCGGCAGTCGTGTTGTACAGAGCCGGAAAATCGTAGATATTGTCGAAAAAAGAGTTGTTGAATGATACGATGTTGGACTGACTTCTCCAGTTGAAAACCAATGTATGTGCGGTAATGCGATCGGGAAACTCTCGACCTATCTGTGAACCGAGTAGCGAACTGTCAGTACCTCTAAACCTGTAAATACTTTGCTTGACGTCACCCACGATAAGGTTTGGTTGGGCATTGTCAAGGCTTTCACGCAAAAGGGGTCTGAAGTTGAGCCATTGAAGCGGACTTGTGTCTTGGAACTCATCGATCATATAATGCTTGATGCGAGAGCCCACTTTCTCATAGATGAAGGGAACTTCCGAGTCGTTGATGATGCTGTTGAGCAATTCGTTGATGTCGGAGATGATAAGTACGTTGTTGGACTTGCGGTACTCCTCGATGTCATTACGGAGCTCAATAATGCCCGGGATCACATTTAGATGACTAAGGATTAGTTCGGCGGTGACTTTTTCTCTGACACAGTATGTACGTGTTTCTATAATTTTGCGGAGCAGTTCCCGTATCTCGGAGTCATTCTCGTCGTAAAGAGCTTTAGCTTCTGCCGATACTTTCTTTGGATAGAACGCCATCTCTCCGTACGCAATATTATATATTGTGTTACCGAAGTCGCAATCATGTGACATACGCATCAGGCAAAAGTCTCTGTCAAGTGTCGATAAGCTGAAGACTTTAAGACAACCTCTCGTACTCTCCGATAGGTCAAGTCCAAAATCGCTTAGGCGAGTTGCAATCTCTTCATAGGTTTTGAGGAACAATTCTTCTGCATCTTTGATAATAATCTTCAGACGATTCTTTGCCTCTGTTACCTTTTCCCGGGAGAGATGGCTGAGCACATTGAAAAAAGCTCTGTTTTCTTCCGAGAAAAGTAGCTTGATTGCCAGTTTAGAGATCTCGTTGAAAGGGTTGAGAGACACCTCTTCGTCTATCCCTTCTTTGTACACTTCCTGTACCCATGTGCGCAAAGCCCGTATCCCTTCGCTATTATCATCGAGACGCTCTATGAGGTTTTCGACAGAAAGCGATACGACATTGCCGTAATCCATCTCTATCCCAAAGGCATTGTTACGGTTAAGTTCGAGTGCAAAGCTCCTCACAATCTCTTGAAAGAAAGAGTCTATTGTCTGGATTCTGAAGGCAGAATAGTCTTCGAGGATATTGATAAGTATATCTTTTGCCTTGTGGGATAGGACGGTATCACTGAGACCTGTGGCTTCTTGGATAGCGGGGTATACACCTTCTTTGTCACCGATGCTTAGTCGGTATAGCTCTGTGAGGATACGACTTTTCATCTCTGCCGTAGCTTTGTTGGTAAAGGTTACGGCAAGGATGCTCCGAAAACCGTAAGGGTCATCGAAGTGAATGAAAAGCAACTTCAAGTATTCCACTGTGAGGGTAAAGGTCTTGCCCGACCCAGCGGAAGCCTTGTATATCTTCAAAGGTCGTTCCATGGGGTCGCCTTTATCCCCTTTTCTTAGTTTTTTTGTATCCCCATTCGATAAGGAGGGCATGGACTTTGTCTACATGATTGCCTTGCACAATAATCTCTCCATCCTTTGCACTGCCACCTACACCGCAAGAGGCCTTAAGACGCTTTCCCAAGTCTACGAGATCGCTCTCTTTTCCCTCAAATCCTGTGACGAGTGTTACTATCTTCCCCTTGCGAGATTTTGTGTCAAGTACGACCGTGAGGCGTTGAGCTTCGGGGGCGATAGTCTGTACGGAGATGAGGTTTCCCAGCTCAATTTTGCGCATTGTCTCCGTATTTGTTGAGAAGACAAGCCCTCCTCCATCGTCATTGTTTCGTTTGGGTTTGGCAGACATTACTTATCTGTTTTGGGAGAAAGTATATTTCGATATTGCTCTTTGTCGGTGAGGATCTCTATCGCTTTGGCATATGTGCTATCGCTTTCCAGTCCAATGGCGTACTGGGCATTGGATCCGAAGTAGTGCGCTGCCAGGAGAGACCTCAGTTGTCTCTTGATTGTTTCCTTGTGGGGTGCGACATCTCTACGGAGGGAAGGGGTAAGGGCTTTCTTAAGTGCGTCGAAAGCCTCTGTGCTTTGCTCTTTGAATCCTTCGAACTCTGCCAATTCTTTTAGCTTATCAAGGGCATACATACTCATCTTTCCGTACTCAAACTTTTCGCTCTCTACGAACTTTAGGAATGCTTCATAGTCCTCGTCCGTTACCACTATGTCACTTAGGCGGGTCGGTTTCGGCTTTTGGAGATAGAGCTTATTGGAGAACTCGAAGAAAAGACCCTTGCGAATCATATTGTACACTATACTCGGGATATACTCATCCTCTATCTCTATGTCAGGGCGGATACCACCTCCGTCACGCACCTCCCTGCCATTACTTGTCTTGAATACCTTTGTCAAGCTATCAGGTACGGCAGCTACCGACCCGTCCGGGTTACGATGAGAGTAGTCAAGTTGCTGAACGCATCTCCCGCTTGGGATATGATACCTCGCTATTGTCAGCTTCAGGATCCCATTGTAGGGCAAAGCGCGTGTAGACTGTACCAGACCCTTGCCGAAGCTCTTGCTGCCTATCACCACAGCACGATCGAGGTCTTGCATAGCTCCTGCCACGATCTCCGATGCCGATGCCGAGCCATTGTTGATCAGTACTACGATAGGGATCTTCGTGTCTATCGGAGCACCCGAAGTAAAGTATCTTTGAGTGGTCTCGGGGAGTTTCCCTTCCGTGTACAGCACGAGTGTATTCTGAGGTACAAACATACTCAGTATCTTGATGGCATCATCCATGACACCCCCTCCATTGCTGCGGAGGTCGAGGACAAGGGCTTTGAGTCTTTTCTTGTCTCCATTCAGTTCGTTGTACGCTTTCAATACATCGCTTGCACTCTTGTTGGTGAAAGAGCCGAGGCGGATATATCCTATGCCCTCTTTCGATATCTCTCTATGCAGTACCTGATCTACCACTACGTTATCACGGGTAAGTACGAAGTCCCTCAGTTTCTCCTCGCCATAGCGCAATACCTTTACCTTTACTTGCGTGCCGATAGGCCCTTTGAGGAGGCTGCTCACCTTATTGGCCGTGCCGGGGATTACCGACTGTCCGTCGATCTCTACGAACTTATCCCCCATCTTGAGCCCTACGCGCTCTGCCGGGGTGCCGGGCATCGGTCCCTGTACATATACGGACGAATCCTTCTCTTGTATATATGCCCCTATGCCGCCGTATGCCCCTGTGGTCATAAACTTGAAATCCTCGCTCTCCGACTCCGTCATATATTCGGTATAGGGGTCGAGCTGTGCGAGCATCGCATTGATACCTGACGAGGTTATCTTCTTGACATCTACTGTGTCTACATAGAAGTTTTGTACGCCCGTTACGACAGAGCGGAAGACATTGATCGCTCTGCTTGCCTCGAGGGCATTGTCTTTTTTCTCTTGAGATTTCTTAGGAGTGGAGGTCTGTCCCATTACCGGGCAGGTATGGATACCGACCGTGACGGTCAAGCTCAGTAATGCTGCTGTGTATGTCCAGAGTCTGCGTTTCTTGTTCATTACGAAAGTTTGTTGTTGAGTTCTATCTCTGCTAAGATAGGCATTATTTCATACATTCAGGTTTCCCCAAAACAAAAGGATTGCCCACAGTGAGCGTACTCACTCAGGGCAACCCTTTCATATACTTTAGAATACAACACCTCCCGGCCTAAAGTCTAAAAGAGTGAAAAATATGACAGGAGACCTCCGATATTCATATCGAAAATGTCTCGACTCGATCTAGTCTCTCGACTTAATCTTCCTGTGAACGGAGCTGCTGCACGTAACGAGCTTTCTCCATCTTCTTCCTATTTACGATAGATGGTTTTGTGAAAGCCTGACGGTTTCTGAGCTCACGAAGAGTTCCTGTTCTTTCAAATTTTCTTTTAAATCTCTTCAGGGCTCTTTCGATATTTTCGCCCTCCTTCAATGGAACGATAATCATAGTTCTTTACTGCGAATGTTGTATTTATTTGGTTATGTTATTATTTAGTTTGCCGCGCCATCGGGGTGAGTATATGCTCCCTAATGTTTAGCCCTGCAAAGATATTATATATTTCTGTAACATCCAATAGGTTGCCCTCAATAATGTTTGTCATAGGCTTTACTGCGAAGTGCGCTGTGAAGTGCCGGGGTAGGGGAGCTGCGAGGAGAGATATGTGCCAGGAGTAGAGCTTCGTACGAGACTGAGCTTCGATACAGTGTGTATACTTTTATGTAGAGATCGGAGTAGCATCCTTATCATATGCGGATTGTAAACTTCCTCAAATCCGGTACGGAAGTGATAATCAGGGGCGGAGAACTAACTTTCCGCCCCTGATTATTACTTTTCTGCTCCTGAAAACTACAAAACTGCCCCTGACGATAACTTCTGGTACGGTAGTAGCGAAGTTCTTGTCCCGGAGGAGAAATGTTTTCAGCCGATGGTGGTACGGTAGGGCTCCCGGAGATGCACTGTGTAAACTTGAAGGGGATGGCAGTAATGTTCCGTACTGCCATCCCCTCTCTATGCTTCTCAACACGGTAGATATACCATGTGGAGATATGTGTCGATAGTTACTGAAGTCTATCCCAATAGATCTTGTCGGTAATCTTCTCGATAGTTATCTTGCGATCGCCTCGCCTAACATCGTCGGCTTCTCCGCTACGAGCTACTGAGGTGACACGACCTACGCCTCGGTATTTGAGCATCTCGGGAGCGACGCCACGAGCTACGAGTTCGTCGTAGACACGTTTGGCTCTTTCGACAGATAGCTTGCGGTTGAAGTCCTTGCCGCCGACAGCATCCGTATAACCCGTAATGAGCATACGTTGTGTCGCATCTGACTTCAGGATCTCTGCAACCTTGTCGAGGATGAAGTTGCTTTCGGACTTAAGCGTAGACTTAGCAAAGTCAAAAGTGATACCTTCGAGGATCTCATACTTAGTGACAATCTTCTCGCGGATTACTTCTACTTCCTTCTCGACGATACGTTCGACCGGCTTTTCTACCTCAATGTAACGTACCTGCGGACGTGGACGCTTGTCCTCTCCTCCGATACGGAACATCACTCTCATACTTACTTGAGCAAACTGGGGTTCGTCCTTACGTACAGACATCACATAGTCTCCCTGGAGTCCGATACCTACGTGGTTGTTCATCCATGTCTGAAAGCCCAGACCGAATGACAGAGGGAAGTAGGAGTTCTTCTCGTCCGTAACACGTCCGCGACTCCATACGTCGTCGGACTGCCAGGATGCTGTCCCCGTCTTGTCATCGGCGAATGTCCCTTTGGTTACGGTACTGAAGTCCTTGTGGAGGTAGTTTGCACCGATACGCAAGTAGGGTTCGACATACTTTGACTTGAAAAGAGGACTCAGCCTAAACTGTACCCCGGGGCCTACCAACCACATGTAGCCGGACTTGCCATCGGCAGTCTTGTCCTTAGGTATGATTCCCATTGTGCC
>JBHBLB010000020.1:0-17000 GCA_041791495.1 Porphyromonas sp. | reverse complement strand
CAAGGGTACGCATACGACCCCGAGACGAAGGCGGTCTTTGCTGAGGACTACAAGTACCTCAACAACCTTCTCTCTATGCCTTACCTCATCGCACTCCTACTCGCAGGTGTCGTGCTCGTACTCTTCGGTATAGGGAAGAGCATCCTCGACAAGAGCTTTACGAAAGGGATATGGTACCACGGTACGGGCGTAGTGCTTACGGTACTGACTCTCTTCCTCCTCGCAGGCTGGGGCAATACCTGCTACTATCCGTCCCTTGCAGATCCTGGACACTCTCTGACGATAGAGAATAGCTCATCTTCGCCCTTCACCCTCAAGGTGATGAGCTACGTATCACTGATTATTCCTTTCGTCCTTGCCTATATCTTCTACGCATGGCGCCAGCTCGACTTCCATAAGATAGACAAGAAAGAGATCAACCATAGCAACAACTACTGATCTCTCTCCCCGATAACTTCCTCAAGAGGCTGTGTCATACTCGACTTATGACACAGCCTCTTGGTTCTATATTCCCGGAAAGGAAGTAGGGGAGATGCGGTAGCAACCCTCCTTTCTACGGTATCTGAAGCTGGTTTCCGGGGCATAAGATTACTTCTCAGGGACGGAAAACCAATAATCCGGGGCTGAGAAGTAATCTTATGCCCCGGAAACCAGCTTCAGATCCAGGCACGAGGAAGCGTGTGACCTCACCCTCTCAACTTCCCTACCGAGAGCACCCCTACCCCATGATATACCTAAAGACTAAGGGACCGTGTCAAGGCTCCGACACAGCCCCTTCGCTCTTTTTGCTCCTCCGACACTATCCCCTGAAGCACTTAGGGAGGGAGAGTGTGGGTACGGTACTGATATTTTTGTAAATTTGGAGAGTGTAACAAACGCAGTGCAGGTTTATGAGAAGACTTATCAGACATATCGAGCAGTCGTTGTACAAACACGAGTGTGTGATTGTACCGGGGCTTGGTGCATTCATCAAGCACAGAGTATCGTCGATGATAGACGAAGCCAAGGGGCTTATCTACCCGGGGAAGAGCGTCTTGTCGTTCAACTCCGCCATCGTACGCAGCGACGGCGTGCTTGTAGAGAGTTATCGCGAAGCCTTTGCCATGAACTACAAGCGTGCCCTTGCGCTACTGGAAAAGGACGTAGAGGAGCTCACGAATGCTCTCCGCACGACCTCTGTGGTGACTCTCGGCACCATAGGTCGCCTCTCGATGGATCGCGCCGGGGGGCAGATCACCTTCTACCCCAACCCCGATCACCCCTTCTCGACCGCTCAGTACGGACTTACACCCGTGGCACAGCTACCCGCCCTGCCCCACCGGTCGGCAGAGATGGAGGCTCTCTCCCCCTCTGCCAAGCAGGATGTGTACTACCTCCCCATACACCTCAAGACTGTGAAGTATGCCGCAGCCGCAGCTGCACTCATCGCCATGACGCTCCTCGTACCGACGAAGTCCATAGAGATCCCCGGCAAGGGCTATCATGCAGGCTTCCTGACGGCATTCGATGAGGGGCGCAGTACGGTAGAGCCAACGACAGAGACCGCCACCGTAGAGGTAACGAAGGAGGAAACCCCGGCTATCGCTTCGCCTTTCGTCACCCATGAAACGGCACCTCGCATAGGAAGCCTGCCAATCGTGACGACGCCCTCAGGGAGCACGAGGTACTACGTTGTCATAGCTACATTCAAGACCATAAGAGGGGTGGAGAAGTTCCTTGTGGGAGAGGATCTGCAAGCATTCCCCAACGCCGGGGTGGTGACCCACACCGGACCTAACCCCAACTACAAGATCTACGCCGCCGCCTTCGACACCAACGAAGAGGCCATGCGCTTCGCCCGCACCACCCTCGCCGAGACACGTGGCAAGGACTCCGCATGGGTCTTCAAATCCAACTGATCTCTTAAAAATAAGAAAAGCGGAGCCGAGAGCACAGAAACAGCTCGGACAGTTTCCCGGAAAGTAAGCATCCTCATACCGAGGTATGCCCGTTCGTTGTATCTTGCAGGCAAGACCATCATCCCTAAATATATCCACACATCATAATATCCTATGTATTTACTTGTATTTATACAGAATGGGGAAGAGACGGCACCCGCACTCTTCGAGAGCTTAGACGCCGGGGTGCGCTTTGTGCAGACAATCCCCGGCTATCACGTGGTAGAGGAGGTGTACGATGGTACGACCTTCCGGTACGAGAGGTTCAGCCCCGATGCCCTACCTGTATATATGGAGCTGGAGTGCGAGGGCAACAAGCTACCGCTCAGTCGGTATATGTTTCGTGACGATGACGAGGTGGAGATCTTGTGGCGTGAGATACCGTGCATTGACAGACCGGGGCAGGGGCTCGTAGATGGGCAGACGCTCGTAGATGCTTATGCCGTAGACAACCGCCAAGTGGCGCATTATATCTCCGTGCGAGAGCATAAGTGTACCGAGGTCTCAAGGCTCCTCGATGCCATGGGGTACGAGACGGTACGGAGCCTTCGCGGATCGGAGGACGGCGAAGCCCTACTCTACCGTCGTCGGGGTAGCGATGGGTGGAGCTTCCTCTCCCACCTCGACCCAGTTTTTGTGTACGACACGCCGGACGAAGAGGGAGCTCTGCACGACTGGATACGGGAACAACTCCTCTCGTAGTACAGGAGCTTTGCATCCCTCTGTATGGGACTTCTCAATGTGAGTCTGGGTCGTAGTACGGCTCAGACTCTATTGATTTTCCTGCAAGGGAGCAATGAGAAGTGCCGGCGATGCGGTCATAAACTTCCTCGCACCGATATATAAAGCTGTAATCCGGGGCTGAACGATGGTTTTCAGGAGCGGAAATTTACTTTTCAGCCCCCTGATAATTGGTTTTCAGTCCCTGAAAATCAGTACAGATACCGAAGAGGAGAGTTGCCTTACGGTATCTTCGAGGTTGTCCATAACGTATGAGTGGAGGAGATGCCGGGAAAGAGAGGGGCGCTATGTGCTTTCACCCTATGAAGTCTGCCCACTTGCCGAAGATGAAGTCGGGCGGAGAGATGATGTAGAGGCGGTCGGTCGCTCTGGTCATGGCGGTGTAGAGCCATCGACAGAAGGACTCGTCGATCATCTCCGGCGTAAGGTAGCCGAAATGTAAGTAGACATCGTGCCACTGTCCACCCTGTGCTTTGTGACAGGTCATGGCGTAAGCATACTTGACTTGAAGGGCATTGAGGTAGGGATCTTTGCGTAGGGCTTTGTAGAGGTCCCGCTTGTTGGTAAGGTCGGGATAGTCAAGGACGACCCTGTCGTAGAGACGTTGTCGCTGCTCGGGCGTAAGGGATGCCGCACCGCTGTACAGACTCTCGAGGAGGAGATGGGCGTGGACGATACCTCCATCGCCATCTACCAGCTCTGCCTCACGGAAAGTGAAGCCGTACAACTCCCTCGTGCGCCGAGCATTTCGCACACGTAGCAGCTCACCATTGGCAATGAAGCTGCTCTTGGGATTGCCTTCGGCATCGACCGGGACGTGGAAGTAGTTGTTGCGACACACCATAAGCAGTTCGTCGGATACCACTTCGTCCTCATAGTCGAGCGATCGGTAACGTATCTGTCTATTGAACTCCTCGGCGTACTTATTGGATCGGGTCAGGAGGACAGTCTCCTCTTTCCCTACACGAGCATAGGATGCTTCGACAAGCTCGGGCAGTTCGTTGCCGGTGATGATACGTACTTCACGACCGGACGGCATAGGTAAGAGGGGTGTCTCCCATCCGGACAGCCCGCCTACCATATCTATAATGCGTCCGCGCAGGATATGGCTAAGGGTGATGATCTCACTCGCTTCCTCCTGTCGTACGATATCAGTAAGTACCCCCGTAAAGATGCGGTTGCAATAACGGCTGAGGTAGGCAACATCCATTGCAGGACTCAGGAGAGTGCCCACGGGGGGTAGCTGTGCGTCGTCGCCGATAAAGATAATCTTGGCACCCTCGACACCGAAACAGAAGTCCACAAGATCCTCAAGCAGTCGGCCACTGCCGAAAGGACTGAGCACGTCTTGCGTATTGCCGATCATGGATGCTTCGTCAACAATATATACGGTACCGTGCCTGCCACGGTTGAAACTCATTTCAAAGTTCGACACACCATCGGCCCCCATACGCTCTCGATAGATAACCCTGTGGATCGTATGTGCAGGCATCCCACAGTAGCTCTGCAAGACCTTCGCAGCACGTCCCGTAGGAGCAAGCAGCGCAAGGGGACACCCTGCCGCCATCACTACCCGAGCGAGGGCACCGATAAGGCTTGACTTACCGGTCCCGGCGTAACCCCTCAACACAAATATCGAGTGATCGGAAGATCCATATCCCTCTTCATTGAAAAAAACATCGAGTCCCTCGATGACCTTTTCCTGGGAAATGGTGGGTGCGAACCCGAAAAAATGAGTAATTTGGGTCTTGAAATCGGGTATCTGCATACCTAAGTCACTTATTTTATGTACTTATAGAGTGTACTTGTCAATAAAGTTTGTATTTTTGTCGATGCAAACCTTGTCCGAGACGAGGCGTATCTCTTATAGTGAGCGAATTACAAAATAAATAAATATAATCCTCATGAAGACAATTTTCAAAGTACTTTTACTGGTCGTCATCGCAGGGCTCGCTTGGGTCTCTGTCGAAAGTATCATGAAGCCTATCCGATTCAAGAACGAAAAGGAAGCTCGTGAAAAAGAGATCATAGCACGACTGATCGATATCCGCAAGGCGCAAATCGCCTACAAGCAGGTATTCAATGTCCACGCTGCTACGTTCGACGAGCTGATCGAATGGCTGAACAACGGTAACATCCCTACCGTACGTAAGCAAGGCGAACTCACCGAAGCTCAGCTCGAAGATGGTATGACAGAAGAAAAGGCCGTGGAGATCATTGCCAAGGCTGACCGCACAGGCAACTGGAAAGAAGCGGAAGCAGCAGGACTCAGTAGCATCATCAATGGCGAACGTGTATCCTTCAGACGTGATACGACTTGGGGAAATGCCAAGCTCGCTATCTTCGGTGAAGACTTCGATGTGAGCAAGCTCGCGTTCGTCCCTCGCTTGGAGGTGAAGTTCGAGATGGATACCGCAAGCGTAGTGACCGGATCTAACATCGCCATCAAGGTATTCCAGGCAGCGGTACCTTATACCGTCTACCTCGCAGACCTTGATAAGCAAGAAGTGGATAACCTAATCGACTTGGCAAATACTATCAATAGATACCCGGGTCTTAAGGTTGGTTCGCTCACCGAAATCAACAACAACGCCGGCAACTGGGAGTAATCCCCTTGCCCACGACATACACCAGCCTATGACTTACCCCGACATAGACCTCTCCCGATGGATAGCGGAGGGATTACGGTTCGAGGAAACACAGGCTCAAAGTCTCGATACGTCCATCCGCATTACTGCGGATGGACTTTGTTTTTTGGGAATTCATCGAGGAAAGATCCAAGAAAGTAAGGTGGCTTACCTGAAGTTTACGGAAGCGGTGCCGGAAGCTCTCAAGAATGTATTCTTTGCCCACCCTACCCTTTCCCTGCCATTCCGTTCGACACGTCTATACCTCGATGACGGCTCCGGCTATACCCTCGTGCCGGATGACCTGGAGCCGACGGGCACCGGTGCCGAAGAGTGGCTCTCCCCGGTGATAGACACCCGTGGGAAACATACACTCTCTGTCCATCTCGATGACACTCCGGCGAGCATAAGTTACGCCGTGGAGAAGGAGCTGTACGAGTTCTGCCAACGCTCTTTCGTATTGCCTCGGTTCGATCATCCGCAACGCCCACTGACTTCAGCCGTCATGCGTTACACCCGTCGCCATTATCCCAAAGCAATGATGGCGATACTCAACGACAAGTATATGGATGTGGCACTCGCAAGGCAGGGAAGCCTGCTCCTTGCCAACCGCTATCCGATAGCGGACCATGCCGATGTACTCTACTTCGTCACGGCACTCTGGAGACGCTTTGCCCTGGACCCGACCGCAGACCACCTGCATCTTTACACAGCATCCACCGCAATAGATGCAGATATAGTAGCGCAACATTTGTCCCCTTCGATCGCCCATCTCCATCTCAACGACTATCCGGGGCTATGCCTTTTACCCAAAGCGTTGGCGTCAGCTAACCTTAAAATCCCACCCGAACTCATACTCGATAACCTATGCGAATAGTAAGTGGCAAGTACGGACATAGACGTTTTACCGTACCCAAGACGTTCAAAGCACGACCAACAACCGACTTTGCTAAAGAAAACCTCTTCAACATCCTCGAAAACTCCGTGGATTGGGAAGAGACACGTGCGCTCGACCTCTTCGCCGGAACCGGAAGTATGGGCTTCGAACTACTATCAAGAGGCTGCAAGAGTGTGCTTGCCATCGAGGCAGATCACGCACATTGCACCTTCATCCGTAAGGTAGCGGGGGAGCTCTCAGACCCATCTTATCGTGTAATCAAGGGGGATGCTTTCAAGTTTATTACGGGAGCGGGCTCAGAGCGTTTCGATCTCATCTTCGCCGATCCTCCATATGCCATAGAGGGATTGGCGACCATCCCCGACCTCATCTTCGCTAATGGGTTATTAAATCCTGGGGGGCTACTGATCCTCGAGCACCCCGGCACATACGACTTTAGCCAACATCCCCACTTCGAGAAGCTAAAGAAGTACGGCTCGGTACACTTTTCCTTTTTCACAATCCCCCGATAATCCATCCAAAACACTATGATACGATATTTTGAAGAAGCGGATATAGCCGTCACCGTATGCGACAAAGAAGGCAACATCATCGAGATGAACAGACAGTCCCGTGAGGTAAACGAGAAACCCGGAACCTCTCTCATGGGCAAAAACATCCTTGATTGTCACCCCGAACCCGCGCGATCGCTCCTGGTTCATATGATGACTCACGAGGAGAAGCACGTATATACGATCGAGAAGAAGGGCAAGAAGAAGCTCATCTATCAGATCCCGTGGTACGAAGAGGGGGAATATATGGGCTTCATTGAACTATCAATGATCATCCCTTTCGAGATGGAGCACAAGGTCAGACAATAATATAATCATCCACATAACTACTAATCCAAAAATACAAGACCTATGAAAGAGAATGTCGGTACAGTAAATCTCAAAGGGGTTATTGCCTTTTTTGTAATCCTTGGCCTGATAGTAGGAGCTTTCATGTTCGGGGTGCCGGTGTACAATGTATGGCGCGCCGAGATGAAAGGTAAGGCAGAGCTGACACAAGCAGAGCAGACCCGTAAGATAAAGATCGAGGAAGCCAAGGCCAACCTTGAGGCAGAGAAGCTCAACGCTCAGGCAGAGATCGAGCGAGCCAAAGGGGCAGCCGAAGCCATACGTATCGAAAACGGCAGCCTCACTCCCACATATATACAATACCTGTGGGTACGTCAGCAGGGCAATCTCAACGACAAGACCGTCATCTATATCCCTACCGAGACCAACCTCCCCGTACTCGAAGCAGGGCGTATATCGCTCAGCAATAAGGAATAGATCCGACTGTCATCTTGGCAGTGGCAATCTTTTTGCTCACACTATCCTGACAAGTGATGCAGTGTGATGGCTGCACCGACTCTCGTCGGTGCAGTGGTTTCATTGCAACGTTATGGATATAAGTTTATTACAATATAGATATGAAAGAGAATGATAAGAACGTCGAGGTGATCGATGATAAAGATCTCAACAGCGAATCCGGCATCCAAGAGCCACAAGTAGACAAAGAGGCAGACGAGACTGACGAAATAACAGTGCTTCAAAACGAAATAAATGAGCTCAAAGATGCGCACCTGCGCCTCATGGCTGAGTATGATAACTTCCGCAAACGTACGCTCAAGGAGAAAGCAGAGCTGCTCAAGTCGGGCGGGGAGAGGGTACTCACGGCGTTCCTCGAAGTGATGGACGACCTCGATCTTGCGATCGGCAACCTCAACGAGACCACAGATCTCGCCGGGATGAAGCAAGGGGTAGAGCTTATATATGGGAAGTTTGTCGCCACGATGAGGAGTCAGGGTGTCACCGAGCTACCTACGGTCGGCGAAGAGTTCGACCCGGACAGATATGAAGCTGTGGCCATGATTCCCGTCGAAGACGCATCGCAGAAAGGAAAGATCGTAGACTGCATCAAGAAAGGTTACCTCCTCAACGACAAAGTGATACGTCACCCCAAAGTCGTGGTCGGGAATTAAATCATTCGATATGAGCTGAAGAAGGAAAGATGGCAGAGAAAAGAGACTATTACGAAGTGCTTGGTGTGTCCAAGACTGCTAGCGAAGACGAGATAAAGAAAGCATACCGAAAGACGGCAATCAAGTATCACCCCGACAAGAATCCGGGAAACAAGGAAGCCGAAGAGAAATTCAAGGAGGCGGCAGAGGCGTACGAAGTACTTAGCAACCCCGATAAGAAGGCTCGCTACGACCAGTTCGGACACGCAGGCGTAGGAGGAGCTGCCGGCGGAGGATTCGGAGGATTTGGCGGGGGGATGTCTATGGACGACATTTTCTCTCGGTTCGGAGACCTCTTCGGGGGGCATTTCGGCGGAGGATTTGGCGGCTTCGGCGGCTTCGGTGGCGGTCGAAGCAACATACAGCAGGGGAGCGACATACGTGTAACCGTAAAGATGACGCTCAGAGAGATACTCAACGGGCTCGACAAGAAGATAAAGGTGAAGAAGAAAGTAGCCTGCTCGCACTGCGACGGGTCGGGAGCCGAGAGCCCCTCTGACGTAGCCACCTGCTCTACATGTCACGGCTCGGGTGTCGTCACTCAGGTACAGAACAGTATGTTCGGCCGCATACAGACCCAGAGCGTATGTCCTACGTGCGGCGGCACGGGGCAGATGATCACCAAGAAGTGTCATAAGTGCTCTGGCAGCGGACTCGAACAGGGCGAAGAGATCATCTCCTTCACCATCCCCAAAGGCGTAAGCGGAGGGATGACTCTCAACGTGTCGGACAAGGGGAATGCCGGACCCAACGGTGGGCCCTGCGGCGACCTGCTCGTCTTCATCGAGGAGGTGCCCGATCCCGAATTCATACGTCACGGCAACGATGTGCTGTACAACCTCCTGATCCCTATAAGTACGGCGATACTCGGAGATAAAATAGAAGTACCCACACTCGACGGAAAGGTGAAGATAACTATAGATCCGGGCACACAACCGGGCAAGATCCTCCGCCTACGCGGTAAGGGGCTTCCGTCGCTACGTGGCTATGGTACTGGGGATCTACTCATATCCGTGAACGTACATATCCCTCAGACCCTCTCGACCGAAGACCGCAAGATGGTGGAGGATATGGCAAGCCGTCCGGCATTTATCCCCACGGAGAAAGAGAAAAGTAAGTTTACCGAAGCACAGAGGGCCAAGTTCGAGCGCAACTGACCCCTACCCTCTTATGTACAAGAGAGCGCCATAAGCATACTTATGACGCTCTCTTTTTCGTTGCACTTCCGCACATCACGGTGACACGATGGGAACGGAAAGAGTTAAGAGGAGCGCATCGGAACGGGGTCTCTACCGCACCTGAAGTTGTAATCCGGGGCTGAAAAGTAGTTTTCGGGAACGGAAAAGTAGTTTCCTAGAGCCAGTTATTACTTTTCCACCCCTGAAAACCACTTCATATCCCATTATCCCGAAGTTCAGATCCGTACCTCGTCTCTTACTCATATCGGAGTTACAAAGAAGGGGAGAGGCTGTACCCGTACTCGGATACAGCCTCTCCCTCCTGAAGTCGTATGACCTCGGAGGATTACTTGCAAGCAATCACTTCGATCTCAACGAGACCGTTCTTCGGAAGAGTCTTGACTGCCACAGCACTACGTGCGGGGAAAGGGGCAGAGAAGTACTTTCCGTAGATCTCATTGACCTTGGCGAAGTCTGCCATATCTGCCATGAAGACAGTTACCTTCACGACATCTTCAAAGCCCAGACCCGCTTCCGTCAGTAGAGCTTTGATATTGGCAAAGACCTGCTCACACTGAACAGCCACATCCGTAGCCGATGCGAAGTCGCCGGTCTTGGGGTCAAGCCCGAGCTGACCTGAGAAGAAGTACATGTGACCTGCCTTTACGCCTTGTGAATAAGGGCCGATCGCTGCAGGAGCGTTTGGTGTGTTGATGATCTCTTTCATACTAATGTGAGTTTTGTTTTATGGTTAATAGAAAAAGTAATGATCAAAAGCGTTGCTTGACGGCTTCGTAGATGAGGACGCCCCCGGCGACAGATACGTTGAGCGAACCTATATCTCCGTAGAGAGGGATACGTACAAGCTCGTCGCACTTTGTCAGTGAAGCCGTAGAGAGCCCCGTATCCTCGGCACCGAGGATGAGCGCAAGGGGGCCTCGGTACTCCCCGTTGTAGTGGAGCATGGATGCCTTCTCTGTCGCACCCACGAGCCGCACGCCGCTATCCTTGAGATAGCCTATGGCTCCCTCAATAGAGTGCTCTCTACACACGGCGATGCGAGAGAGTGCACCGGCAGATGTCTTCATGGCATCCCCGGTCACCGATACGGAGTTCTGCTCGAAGATGACGATGGCATCTACCCCTGTACACTCGCAGGTACGGGCTATGGCACCGAAGTTGCGCACATCCGTAATACCGTCAAGGATGACTATAAAAGGGTCCCTTCCCGCTTCGTAGAGAGCAGGAATGACCTGGTCGAGGTGGTAGTAGGTGGTAGCGGCCTTGAATGCTATGGCTCCCTGGTGGTTCTTACGTGTGAGACGGTTGAGCTTCTCGACCGGTACGCGACGGATAGGCACCCGTCTCGTACCGAGAGCCTGCACCAAGTCGTTCATCAGAGCACTATTACTCTCACGTTTGAGGAAGATCTTGTCGATCTCCACTCCGGCTTCCAGAGCCTCTATGATGGCTCTTATGCCAAATATCATTTCGTTGTCCTTCATTCCTGACTCGTTTTATCGTTCGTTTGTTACTTAATGCCATACAATAGCGACCGGGCATTCTCGATGGCAGCGGCGGTGATCTCCGATCCGGAGAGCATCCCTGCCAGCTCTTCGACCCGGCTTTCGCCCTCAACTTTGCAGATACTTGTGACAAAGGAGGTGTCACCCTCACGCTTCGACACCACATACTGATGGTCGGCAAGAGCGGCGATCTGAGGAAGGTGCGTGATCGTAATCACTTGGAGGTTGCGGCTCAAGGCACGCATCATCTCTCCGAGCTTGCTTGCCACCTCCCCACTTACGCCTGTATCTATCTCATCGAATACGACAGTGGGCAAGACGGTGCGGGAAGCGAGTATAGACTTCAACGCCAACATAAAGCGGGAGATCTCGCCACCCGAAGCTATCTCACGTATGGGACGAAGGAGGGTTTGCTTATTCGTAGCGAAAAGGAACGCTATCTTGTCCCCACCGAGGGATGTAAGGGCCTCCGTAGGTTGCTGATCTATGCTGAAAGTAGCCCCGGCGATGCCAAGCTCCTTTATAGCTCTGTCAAGATCGGGAAGGAGGGTAGTAGAGACTTCTCTGCGCTTCTCCGTAAGGATCTGTGCCAAGCGGTGCGCCTCCTCGTCGGCTCTCTGCACCTCACGTTCCAGCTCCGCTATACGCTCGTCCGCAGTATCTATACCGTTGAGGTAGGTTGCATACTCTTCTCTGAGCGCAATGAGTTCGTCACTTGTCTTGAGTTTGTGCTTGAAGAGCAGGCTATGGAGGAGGTCGATGCGGGCCTCGAGGGTTTCGATCTCCCCTTCGTCCATGGATAATGAGCCCAAGAGACTTTCGGCCTCCCCGGACAAGTCGGTGAGCTCCACACGTACGGTATTGAGCCGCTCGTACAACTGTGCTGCGGGAGGATAGCTCCCACTGAGTTTACCAAGCATCTTTGTCGTCGAGGAGATACGATCGAGAGGAGCAGGGGTACCGGACACTTCTTCGATCCCAAGGGACAGGACTGCCGTGAGTGCTTCGGTGATCCCTTGAGCATTGTGTGCCATGGCAAGACGCTCTTCTATATCTTCAAGCTCTCCTGGCCTGATGGCGGCTTCGACAAGTTGGGAATACTGGAACTGGATATAGTCGACATCTCTCGTGAGAGATGCTATGCGGTCACGCTCCTCTTCCAGTCTGTGCTGTGCATCTAACAGCTTTCGGTATGCCGCCTTGTACTCCTCGAGGAGGGTCGTATTGCCGGCGAGCGTGTCCACGACCGACATCTGGAAGTCGGGATCCCCTATCAGCATATTGTGGTGCTGGGAGTGTATGTCTATAAGATGCTCTCCTATCGCTTTCATGACCGATGTGGCGACAGGCGTATCGTTGACGAACGCCCTACTCTTTCCGGCAGAGGTGATCTCTCTCCGCAATGTGCAGACGGGTTCATAGTCGAGCTCGTACGTGTCGAACAGATCTCTCAGTGCAGGAGTATCGGCTATGTCGCACGTAAGTTCGACAATAGCCTTCGGCGATCCCTCTCGAACCGCCCGACTTTCTGCACGGTTGCCGGAAACAAGTCCCAATGCTCCTATGAGGATAGACTTACCTGCTCCCGTCTCCCCCGTAATGACGAGAAAGCCGCTATCGGTATCGAGCGACAACTCTTCGATGAGAACGTAGTCTTTGATATATATATGTCGTATCATTTGTCTGTCAGAATGATGGGAATAGCTCCAATAGTCTCAAGCGAAGTCCCCTACCCTCTGGTGTATCTTCCCGCACATACCGACGCATTTCAGGTATCTTGGCATCGGCAAAGAGCGTCAATAAGGGATGAGAGGGTTGGCTCCGGCGTAGCTCTTCAAGCAGATCAAGGACTTCGGGAAGCGCTCTTTCGAGCGCATCGGAGCTATTCGTAAGGTGGTCTATTCCCTTACGATGGTAGAGATAGTACGCTTCACGGAAGAGAGAGGTGGCGTCGCTACGAAGCTCGGGGAGCAACACCTCAGGTACAAGACCTGCGGAAAAAGTGCGAGCGTGTCCCATAGATCGCTGCAACTCTGCCGTATTCGATGTCATAAAGGATACGAAGGGCTCGCCCCCTTGGTCGGCAAAACTGTCGTAATACAGCCATCCTCCGACCAACATATAGTAGTACAGGTGACGAAAGAATGGGTCGTCCGGTAAGCCTGATAACTGCTGTGACACGGTCGTATAGGGATCGAAGTCAAAGGTCATCCCCCTTTCGCCGGCTTGAAGCAGTATCGTGCGTTCGTCCCTATCGTATATGGGACGATAAAACCTCACCATAAGGTCTGACTTGTATGCAGTACCTACAACCTCCGTAACCAGTAGTGTCACATCACATGGTATAGGATGTGTGGGAGCAATACAGGATATGCGTGGCGCAAATGCTGTAATGACCTCGGTAACTCTGCGTTCCAAGCGATCCAAGTCCTTGATATAGGCATCCCCGAGAGCATTACTCTCTACCCTCACTTGCGGTACTATAAATTGCCCTTTCGCCTCTTCGATGCCTACGATAAACAGCAAAAGAGCAGAGCAGAATAGCCCCATAGCCACTCTTACTCTGCTCCTTTGTTTTGTCTTAAGCGTCATACGCTCTATCGCATCACGGCATAAGGCCATGCTTCTCTATCATCGTGAGGATATCTTGTGCCACCTCTCTTTTGCTCTTGAGGGGAAACTCCTCGACCGATCCCTTAGTCGTATATATGGTTATCTTATTCGTTTCGGTCCCGAACCCGGCTCCGGGATCGGACAGTTTATTGAGAACGATCATATCGAGCCCCTTTCGGTTCATCTTCTCTACGACCTGTTCGTGGGTAGTATCTGTTTCGAGGGCAAAGCCTACCAGTCTCTGTCCTTCCTTCTTCCGCTCTCCGAGGGTAGCAGATATATCAGGATTGGGCTCGAGAGTGAGTGTCATCGAGCCCGTTGTCTCCCTCTTTATCTTCTTCTGTGCCATCTCTCCCGGACGATAGTCCGCAACGGCTGCGCATAGGATACAGAGATCATACTTGTCATGACGTACCATGCAAGCATCGAACATCTCACGTGCGCTCTCCACTTGTACTATGTTTATCCCTGCACCTTTGGGAAGATCGTGCACAGGACCGGTGACAAAGTCTACCTCTGCCCCGGCATCGGCGCACACTTCAGCGAGAGCGAGACCCATCTTGCCGGTAGAGTAATTACCAATGAAGCGCACCGGATCTATCTTTTCGTACGTAGGACCGGAGGTGATGAGTACACGTTTACCCGTGAGAGGTCTATTCGCAGCAAAGAAATGCTCTAGCTCTCGGATGATCTCTTCCGGTTCTGCCATTCGACCTTTCCCTACAAGATGAGAAGCAAGTTCGCCTTCGCCCGGCTCTATTATCCGTACTCCCCTACTGCGGAGCAGGTCAAGGGAAGCATGAGTAGAGGGATGAGCAAACATATCTAAGTCCATCGCCGGAGCAATGAACGTAGTAGCTCTGCAAGAAAGATAAGTAGTGACAAGGATATTGTCCGCTATGCCGTGCGCCATCTTGCCGAGTGTGGCAGCCGTAGCCGGGGCAATGAGCATAGCATCTGCCCAAACTCCAAGATCGACGTGGCTATTCCAATCACCCGAACGTTCGTTAAAAAACTCGCTGATGACACTCTTTCCCGTCAGGGTTGATAGCGTAAGGGGAGTTATGAATTCCTTTGCGGCCGGAGTCATGACTACTTGTACCCGTGCGCCCGACTTGATGAGCAGTCGGGCAAGTACGGCAGACTTGTACGCCGCTATACTGCCGGTGATGCCGAGGATTATGTTTTTACCCTTGAGGGACATATATATCGATGGATAAAGTTACTAATGCTTACTGCGGTCTATTCGGATCTTTATCTTCATAAACTCGCGTTGTGTATCTCTCGAAAAGTCACTTTTCATGATCCAGTCATAGTAGCTGTTGTCACTTCTTAGTACCTCTTCAGCTATACGACCCTTGTATTTTCCGAAGTTTATCACCTCCTTGCCCTCCTCATTCATAACAAGGCGGCCGGCAAAGTCGACTAACTTATGATAAGATGTGTACTCATCGAGAGCTTTTATGTCGTTAGGCAAGTCGGTATACTTACCCAACTGCCCGCGAAGTACGGCATAAGTAGCACGAGTGTCTGCGGAAGCCGAATGTGCGTTATCGAGATCTCTGCCGCAATAAAAGCGATATGCTGCCGACAAGGTACGTTGTTCGCGCTTATGGAATATGACTTGTACATCGACGATCCTACGACTTTTGAAGTCCACGGGCAGATCTACCCTAAGGAACTCCTCGACAAGAAGAGGGACATCAAACTTATTGCAGTTGTATCCTCCCAGATCTGCTCCCTCTATGAACCCGGCAATACGACGGGCAAGGTCGGCAAAAGTCGGCGCATCTTTTACTTTTTCGTCAGAGATGCCGTGTACGGCCGTACTGCTTTCCGGGATATGCATCTGCGGATTGATAAGCGAGTATAACTCCTCTTCACTACCATCCGGCATCACTTTGAGCATAGAGAGCTCCACGATACGATCTACCGGGATATTCACTCCCGTAGTCTCCAGGTCGAAGAATACTATCGGACGCTCAAGGTTTAAGGCAGGAGATATTATATTTTCGTTGCTTTCCATTCTCTTTTTCCCAACAGATTAGCTCATGAGAGGCATCACGAGAGAAGTGATCTCCTCACCCTTCTCTGTCTCGAACGGTGAGAGGAGCCCCGGAGTAGCCTTGTCTCCAAGCTTGAAAGATATACGTTCCGAGTTTAGGTTACCGAGGATTTCCATCAATTGTGTAGAGCGGAACGACACCACTTGCGGCTGGCCCGTATAGGATACTGCCAATTGTTCCTCTGCAGCTGTGGAGAAGTCTGTGTCGTTGCCCTTGAGATGAAGACGCTCTGCTGCGAAGTCGAAGCTCACGAGATTGAACGCTTGGTTCGTAAACATCGAAACTCTCCTAAGGGCTGATAGGAACTGTACCCTGTCGGCAAGCATCTCATTATTGTTATTCTTAGGTATTACCGCCAGATAGTTAGGGTACTTGCCCTCAATAAGTCGGCACACCATATCCACACGATCGGTCTTGATCACTGCGTGATTACCATAAATCTTCAGGTCGAGCGGAGCTTCATCATCCTTCGACAGGAAACTGCGGAGGAGAAGTGCGGGCTTCTTCTGGAACGTGAACGTAGTATCCAGCCCCAGACGCACATTTGTATTCTTGTACATCGAGAGAAGGAAACCATCGGTACCTACGAAAGTAATATACTCAGGCTTTACATCGAAGTGCACCCCCGTGGTGATGGGGCGAGCATCTTCCGGACTGGTAGCATTGATTGTATAACCTATGCCTGCAAGGAATACGTTCTGAGGGATAGAGATAGTCACAGGCTCCTCATTGAAGGTATGTACTGTGGGATAAGTCTCACCGTTCTGAGCTTTGAAGCTGAACGTACCGTTGTGATAATCTACCCTAACAAGCATTGTCGCTTCATCGACAGTCATCGTAATGATCTGGTCAGAGATCTCCTTGAGAGGGTCAAGAAGCATTCTGTTCTTTATGGCAATCTTGATAGCTTTACCGTCCGTCTCCTCTACATCTAACCGAGTCACAAGCCGAGTTTCCCCGTCCGAAGCAGTGAGAACTAACTGTTCGCCATTGAGTTCAAACAATACACTATCCAGTATAGGTAGGGCATTCTTCTGCACTATTACCTTACTGATCTGCACAAGGTGAGCATAAAGGTTGTCGCTCGATATTCTAAACTTCATATCGTTGTGGTTATTGGTTTATTCCTTCATTAAGTAACAAGGCTCCAAAGGCCTGGTAATACTTTGGTAAATGTACAAAAATATCCGCTATCTTTGTATTTGACCGCTATTATCCTTTCCTTAAAACAGGAAACTCTATACCCACTTGCAAGCCTAAAATGAGTATGAAAATTTTGATTTCTTCCACCAACAACATTGAGGGATACTCAATAGTAAAGTACGTTGATCCGATTTGTGCGAACGTAGTAATAGGTACAAATTATT
>JBHBLB010000019.1:0-33680 GCA_041791495.1 Porphyromonas sp. | reverse complement strand
GAGAAACAAAAAAGTACCGTTCATGATGTCTTATGAATGGCACTTTTTTCTTATATTTGCGCCTAAAAATACATCGGGAACTATGCTGGGGGCGTGACGAGCAAAAGACTTTCGGGAAAATACACGTAAACACTGAATTAGTTTTTTTAACTAATAAACATCACTTTAATATTATGGCAAAAATAAACAAAACTCATTTAATCATCTTGTTCGTCTTTTTATTGTGTGTAATTGTTGTTTCAATACAATTTTTGCACAAGCCAACTGACCATAAGAGTAACTATTCCCTTACAGATACTATATCTAAAATTGTATCAGAATATCCCGGTGAAATCGGAGTGGCGGTAATCATAAATAGCAGAGATACTATTACAGTCAATAATAAAAGTATCTATCCAATGATGAGTGTATTTAAGGTTCATCAGGCATTAGCCCTCTGCAATGATTTTGACAGCAAAAGGATTTCACTTGATACCTTGATAAGGATAAACAAGGGTAAACTTGACCCGAACACTTGGAGTCCAATGTTGAAAGAACATTCGGAACCTGAATTTTCCTTGCCAATTAGGAAACTGCTAAACTATACACTTATACAAAGCGACAATAACGTAAGTAATCTTATGTTCAAGAGATTGCTTGATATTGCCAAAACCGACAGTTTTGTTGCCACAATCATTCCACGTTCAAGTTTTCAGATAGCCTATACAGAAGAAGAAATGTCTGCCGACCATGATAAGGCATATTCAAACTACACATCACCTCTCGGAGCTGCAATGCTTATGAACCGATTGTTTACTGATAAGATTATTAGTGATGAAAAACAAGACTTCATTAAAAACACATTAAAAGAGTGCAAAACAGGTACAGACAGAATTGCGGCTCCGCTACTTGATAAGGAAGGTGTTGTCATAGCCCATAAGACTGGTTCAGGGTATATTAATGAGAACGGAATACTTGCAGCGCACAATGATGTAGCCTTTATACGTTTGCCCAATAATGAATACTACACACTGGCTGTATTTGTAAAGGATTTTAAGGGTAATGAAACACAGGCTGCAAAAGTCATAGCCCGTATATCTGAAACCGTATATTCATTATTGCCTCAATTTACAGAATAGCCTTTACGTTATACATTCAAGCCTCCGGCGTGGTTTTCGCTGGAGGCTTCTGATCTTTGAACATACAAAAAGCAAAAAGAAAGCGATATCGAAGCGTTATACCATAAAAACAACCTGCTGGTTATTACAAAATGATATTGCGTACCCAGCTGACCGATGCGGATCTCCCACCATGCGAACAAATCCCGGTAACAAAATGACAAAACGGACAATGTTCCTAACATGCCAACTTGTAAATGGGATGAATGATTTTCTTTTTCGCAAGTTGATTTTATAAAATTGCCGCCGACAGTTCGTACTTTCGGAAAAAGATGTTATATTTGCAAATGAAAGAGTTATTTGACAGCATAGCAACGCAAAACGCTGAAATTCGCACGGTTGCTAACTCGTTACCACTACTTCTCAAATAATTCGCTAAAAGTTTATTTCTCAATCGGTTAAGTCAAACCGATAAAAATCTAAAATACACTTTTTCACACCTCTCCATCCCTATATCCCGCCATCCGAGCCTGCCCATCGGAGTCGGACGATAGCTCCGACCGACCGCTTGCGACGCGTGAGTGGGGAGAGAGGAGCATGACCTGCCGAAGGGAAGTTGTCGAGATCCGTTCATACACTTTCGGGTTACGGGATATGGACCTGTGTCCCGCTCTCGATTATTGGTTTTCTGCAACTGAAAATTACTTCCCCGCAGCTGAGGGCTACCTTTCAAGCCCCGAAAACCACTTTAGGTACGGTAGAGAGGAAGTTTGCTACCACACCCTGACACATTCCCCACGGGAATAAATAAAAAAGAAGCAGTGTCATAGTCGCTACAACACTGCCTCTTCCCAATGTACCCGGAGCGGGACTTGAACCCGCACAGCCATTACTGGCCAAAGGATTTTAAGTCCTTCGTGTCTACCATTCCACCATCCGGGCAGAGTGACACTCTGAAAAACGTCTGCAAATTAAGCATAATTCTTTGGATTTCACAAGTGTGAAACGGTCGTCACCCTCGGGAGCCACGGAATTTATGTATATTTGGGGGATTAAGCCCAACCGAAGATGGGCATACATTGTATATTGTAAGAAAAAGATTGAACCTTATGAAGAAGAGACTTTTGGTCTTGCCTCTCCTCTGTGGGATGGCAACCGCACAGGCTCAGAGTATAGACAAACCTACGGACATACTCATGAAAGCCAACGAACTGACCGCTCTGGATAGTCATATCGGTACTATATCGATACTTATGCCACAGCATATCGATAGGTGGCAATGCCCATACATGGATGAGGAGGCACTCTATCTCGATGCCATAGCCCGCAGTATCCTCTCATCGACAGATGGGGAGGCTCGCCTGCTCGGGTTCATAGAGAAGTATCCACACTCCGCATACCTCCCCTATGCTCAGATGCGTCTGGGCGAGTGGTACTTCGTACGTCAGCAGTACCGCAGTGCGGCATACTGGTTCAAGCAGTACGACGCCCTCCTCCTTCCTGACGAGATGGCAGAAGCTTCCGACTACTACCTTGCCTTCTCACTTATGAGAGACGGGCGCGACGATGAGGCTCTCTCTCGCTTCAAACCCCTAAGGGGGACAGACCGCTTCGGCACAGATGCCACATTTTACAGCGGTTACCTCCTCGCCAAGGCGGGACAAGCCGACCAGGCCGCCCCTCTCCTGAGACGACTGATCAACAATAGGACTTACGGAGGATACGCTGCGGCTTACCTCGCCGACGCACTTCTCTCACAGGGGAAGTACACCGAAGCTCTCGAAGCAGTAAGTCTCGGAGAGACCAGATCCGATAATAGCAATGATGTCCGTACGTCTCTACTCAGGAGCGGTGGGATGGCAGCCGCCAACATAGGCGAACGCTCACGTGCCATCTCCTACCTCAAGGACTATGTACGTACGACCGAAGAGCCGGGGAGGATGGAGCTCCTCACTCTGGGCAAGGAGCTCTACGAGTCGGGACGTCACGAAGAGGCGATGACTTACCTCCGTCGTGTGTCCGACAACGGTGCGCAAGACTTCATGTCACAGCTCGCATATTACTACGAGGGACTATCGCAACTCTCCCTGCGTCATACGCGTGAAGCACAGGCAGCGTTCGAGCGCGCCGTAGCGGTAGGTGCATACCCCAACCTCACAGAGTCCGCAACGTTCAACGCCGCTCTCGCGGCATACAGCAACACGCCTGGGAGACTCAGTGAGGGGACGACCAAGCTCGAAGATTATCTCAACAGCTACTTCGGGGGGGAGTTTGCGACTCAAGCCATAGCACACCTCGGGGATGCCTACCTCAATGACCCGGATGTCCCCAAAGCTCTCTCGGGCATAGATCGCATAAAGCCGCTTCCCGGAGCACTGTCTAAGGTACGCGAGCGCGTACGACTCCGGAGCGCGAATACGCTTCTTGACAAAGGAGACACGAGTGCTGCCGCACGCGAGTACGATGACATCATAAAGAGCAATTCGGACAATACCAGTGTGGCTGAAGCATACTTCTGGAAAGGTGAGGTGGCTTACCGCAACGGTGACTATGCGACTGCGATTGCTTCCACACGCAAGTATCTGGAAGTGCACCCCTCCGATACGCCGATCAATCCGAATGCTTACTATAACCTCGGGTACGCTCACTATTCTCTCTCTCAATGGCCGGAGGCATCGTCGAGCTTCCGTGAGTATCTTCGTGTGAATCCTGACGTCACAGCGGACGAAGAGACGGTAGTGTACAACAGACTTGCCGATATAGAGGTACAGATGCGTCGCTACGATCAGGCTCTCGCACTCTATGACCAAGCCATACGAAAGGGAGGGAAGGAGGCAGACTATGCGCACTTCAAGAGAGGGATGACCTTCGGTTACCTCAAGAAGTATAGGGAGAAGGCAGACTTCCTTGCCCTCCTGAGCGGACGTTTCCCGACATCTGAGTATGTCCCCGAAGCACTCTTTGAGCAGGGTCGTGCGCTCTCTCTACTGAACGATGAGGGAGCAGCTCAGAATGTCTTCCGCCGTGTCTTCGAGACTTACCCCAACACAGCCATCGCCCCTAAGGCAGGCGTACAGCTCGCCCTCTCGTACTTCAACCTGCACAAGCTGCAAGAAGCAGCACGCATATACGAAAAGGTGATAAGAAAATACCCGGGAACGGATGAAGCCAAATCGGCTCTCGAGGATCTGAAGAGTATAAGTGTCGATCTAAATAGGGTAGAGGAGTTCACCCAACTTGTATCAGAAGTCGGAGCGACAGGCGTTATCTCTCTGACCGAACAGGATTCGCTCGCTTACCTCGCCGCGGAAAGGGTGATAGGCGAAGGGACTTCGGCTGAAGGGCGTGCCGCTCTCGATAAATACATCTCCGCATACCCGTCAGGAGCTTTTGTGGACAAGGCAATGTACAGTAGGGCCCTCCTGGCACACAAGGATAGGGATTACAGAGATGCTATATCCATACTGGAACGTCTCCTTCCCACAATCAGTGGTAACCGCCAGCTGGAAACCGATGCACTCAAACTGCTTGCCGCTTCGCTCGATGCCTCTAATCAACAAGGCAAGGCCGCAGAGGTCTATCTGACTCTTGCCCGTAAAGTGGCGGGCGAACGCAGTTCTTTTGTCGAAAAAGCCGCAGAAAGAGCACGACAATCCGGCTCCACGGACTTCTCCTTAGCCCTTGCTCGCGACATCGAAACGGGAGGAATTGCCGTAAATGACAGGACAAAGAGCATCGTTTACAGCGATGCGGTCGATCTCCTTGCCAAATCCAACCGGAAGGAGGACGCACTGCGCTATGCAGAGCGTCTGCTAACCCTGCCCGACCTTGGCGGTCATGCCAGAGCACAGGTGGTAAAGGCTCTCGATCTCTATGACAAAGAAAAGATCAAAGAGTCCCAAACAGCCGTGCAAAAGGTCATAAACAAAGGGACGACAGATACCTACTGGCTGGCACGAGGGTTCATACTCCTTGCCGACACCTACGCCAAACAGGGTGACAACGCGACTGCAAAGAGTTATCTCGAAAGCGTGAAAAACAACTACACCAATACCAATGACGGTATCCACGATATGATACGTGAGAGACTGTCTAAGCTGTAATCCAACCCAGACGAATTATGAAGACAATAAAGAGTACCATATACATCATAGCTCTTGTAGCGATTGCGCTGCCGCAGATGCTCTATGCTCAGGTAGCAAAGAATGATACAATAAACCGTGAACTTACGCTCGAACGCGACTTCGTACCCACACGCAATGAAGTACAGAAGGCGTTCTTCAGCCCTCTCGCTGGGGTAAAGAAGTCACCCCTTAAGCCTTTGGAGTTCGCCAACGACTCATATAATATAGGTATGAGGGTGGGATCTCGCACCTTCGCCCCCCTATACAATAGTTATGCGCCTGCGGAAGTGCGTCAGCGTCTGTTCGCACGTCTGTACGGAGGATGGCCGGGAAACGTCGGGCTGAATACGGGATTTACGTTCAATCCGTCCGAAAAAGGCAGGCTCGACATTGCACTCAACCATGCCACGACTTCGGCAAGAAGCCGGGAGGAAGCCCAAACTATCGTCAAGCAGATCAAGATGCATGACACCGATCTCTCGGCAAAGTACACGCACAATACCGGAAGCGGACTGCTCATCTTCGGTCTGAACGGATACTACGATAAGGCTTCGATATATGGGACAGATAATAATCTGAAACTGACTTCCGAGGCAGCCGAGAAGTTCGGTACGACTCCGGACTTCCCGATGCTCGGTATAGCTGGGGGGACGTTCTCGGTGGAGAAGACTGCGGCCCCTATCTCTCTCGGATCTCCATGGGTATTGAAAGGTCGTCTTGAGGCGTCATTGACCAACAAACAAGACATGCAGATCATCGGTACTTCCCCAATCATCTACTCTCCGACCGTATTCAAGACAACCGAAGAGTTAGGCCTACGTGCCGATGCGACCCTATCTTACGATCTCTCCGAAGCATGGAGCATAGGGGCAAAAGGGGTATTCCACAACAATACATACCGACAAAACTTCGGAACCGATAAATTCAAGAACCCGCTCCATCTCGCTGTGACACCATACGTGTCCTACAAGAACGATCGCTTCGAAGCACAAGCCGGAGTCGCTCTTCACCTTGTGAACATCGGAGATGATAAGACTGCGCTGCACCCCGACCTATACGCACGGTACCGAGTATCGGACATAGCGTCTCTCTTTCTCAATATCGATGGTGGCACCCGCCTATTCGGTCTACGAGAGTTGTACAATATCAATAGATACTTTCTCGCTCCCAGCATCTCTGAAGTACTGGAACAAACAACAGTCAAGGCGACCGCAGGGGTAGAAGTAGGTAATCTCAACGGCTTCTCTATCAATATCCGAGGCGGATATGCCCGGTACGGAGCGTTTGCCGATTGGAAGAGTTCTGGCCTCAAAGTAGGTTCCGGAGACAACTACCCCCTGACAATCAATGGCTACGAACTGAGAAAACGCAAAGATGTAGCCGATATATTCGTCGGGATGACCATGAAGTACATCACTCCCTTCGGGCTCGCTCTGAATGGAGAGTTGGATCTCCACAACTATGGGGTACGTAGTAGCGGTGTAAAAGAGGCGGTCGAAGGACTGCCGGCATTCACTCTGAAGATGATGGGAAGCTATCGTTTTACCGAAAAGTTATCGCTCAGAGTATCCTTCGTAGGTATGGCGGACATCGCCTATGCCGTACCGGACAAAGTGGGTGAGTACAAGTCTATCTCCCCCGTAACCGAACTCAACGCAGATCTCTCCTACCGCTTCTCCAAAAACATTGGTGTCGCCCTCATCGGGACCAACCTTATCGGCTCGGCCAATCAGCGATGGCTCCACTACGAGCAGCCCAGGACGGGCGTATTGGGAGCCGTCACGCTTACGTTCTGACCCGGACCGACAGTCCATAGCGACAGAACGCGTACCGGGATGTGACCGATTGTCACCCATAACTTATTAAATGTCAGAGCAAGACAGTACTATTGTCTTGCTCTGACATTTTAGCTTCTGCGGTTTGGTTGTTGCGGGAAGTTCAGTAAAAAGAACCACTAAAAAGAAAGGAGAATACAGGTATGAACATAAATAATCTGACAATCAAATCACAAGAAGTACTGCAAGGGGCTGTCGAAAGAGCCAATGCCTTGCAACAGCAAGCCATACACCCGCTGCACATCCTTGCGGCACTGATCGACAAGGGAAGCAACGTCACCGGCTTCATCTTCCCAAAGATCGGGATAGACATCCCGACACTCAAAAGGAAGATAGACGATCTCACCGCACGACTTCCCAAAGTATCGGGAGGCAGTCCCTATATGACGGGCGAAGCCGATGCACTCTTCCGTAGGGCAGAAGAGATTTCGAATGGGATGCAAGACAAGTTCGTCGCTGTCGAACACCTACTTCTCGCCATGCTCAAGGGGGAGGACGACGCAGCACGTACGCTCAAGGAGATGGGAGCTACCTATGATACCATGCTCAGTGCCGTAAAGGAACTGCGCAAAGGTAGCAAGGTCGATAGCCAGTCAGCCGAAGAGAGCTACGACGCCCTCGGGAAGTATGCCATCAACCTCTGCGAGCGGGCACGCCACGAAAAGGTAGACCCCGTCATCGGGCGCGATGATGAGATCCGCAGGGTACTGCAGATCCTCTCCCGACGTACGAAGAACAACCCCATACTTATCGGAGAGCCGGGAGTAGGGAAGACGGCGATCGCCGAAGGACTTGCGCGACGCATCGTGCGCGGAGACGTACCCGAGAACCTCAAGAGCAAGCAGATCTTCTCCCTCGATATGGGAGCCCTCATTGCCGGAGCCAAGTACAAGGGAGAGTTTGAGGAGAGGCTAAAGTCCGTGGTCAATGAAGTGATCAAGTCCGAAGGCGAAGTTATCCTCTTCATTGACGAGATCCATACACTCGTAGGTGCGGGTAAGAGCGACGGTGCAATGGATGCCGCCAATATCCTGAAGCCAGCACTTGCCCGTGGAGAGCTCCGTGCCATAGGAGCCACGACCCTGGACGAGTACCAAAAATACTTCGAAAAGGACAAAGCCCTCGAGCGTCGTTTCCAGATCGTTCACGTGGACGAGCCGGACGAGATGAGTACCATCTCTATCCTCAGAGGCCTTAAGGAGCGTTACGAGACCCACCACAAGGTACGTATCCTTGACGATGCGATCATCGCCGCAGTCAGACTCTCGAGCCGATACATCACCGATCGCTTCCTGCCGGATAAGGCCATCGACCTCATGGATGAGGCAGCCGCACGACTCAGGATGCAGGTAGACTCGCTCCCCGAAGAGCTTGACGAGATCTCCCGAAAGATGAAACAGCTCGAGATCGAGCGGGAAGCGATCCGACGGGAGAACGATGTCGAGAAGGTGAAATCCCTGGACGCCGAGATAGCCAACCTCAAGGAGCATCAGTCCGACCTGATGGGCAAGTGGCAGAGTGAGAAGGAGCAGGTCAATAGTATCCAAGCCGACAAGGCAGAGATCGAGACCCTCAAGTTTGAAGCTGAGCGTGCTGAGAGGGAAGGGAACTATGGGAAGGTCGCCGAGATACGCTACGGTAAGATGGAAGAGCTGCGCAAGCGGATCGACGAAGCCGAAGCCAGGCTCCACGAGATCCAAGGCGACAATGCCATGATCAAGGAAGTGGTCGATGCCGAAGACATAGCCGAGGTGGTATCCAAGTGGACAAACATACCGGTGACTAAGATGCTTGCGACCGAGAGAGAGAAACTCCTTCACCTCGAAGACAGCCTCGGGCATCGTGTCGTAGGGCAAGACGAAGCGATCACTGCCATAGCCAATGCCGTAAGGCGTAGCAGGGCAGGTCTCCAAGACCCGAAGCGACCCATCGGCTCATTCCTCTTCCTCGGCACCACCGGCGTAGGGAAGACCGAGGTGGCACGTGCTCTGGCGGAAGTCCTTTTCGATGACGAAAATATGATGACCCGCATCGACATGAGTGAGTATCAAGAGAAGCACTCCGCCTCCCGCCTTGTCGGGGCACCTCCGGGATACGTAGGCTACGATGAAGGAGGGCAACTCACCGAAGCGATCCGCCGCAAGCCCTACTCCGTGGTACTGTTCGACGAGATAGAGAAAGCCCATCCCGATGTCTTCAATGTCCTGCTCCAGGTGCTCGACGATGGGAGGCTCACGGACAACAAAGGCCGTACGGTGAACTTCAAGAATACGATCATCATCATGACCTCTAATATGGGTTCGGACATCATCCACCGCAACCTCGATCACTACGATGAGAGCAAAGGCGAGGAAGTGATAGAGCGAACGAGAGACGAAGTGCTGGATCTGCTCCGGCGCACGATACGTCCCGAGTTCCTCAACCGTATAGACGAGACCATCGTCTTCACCCCTCTCTCCCTCGACCAGATACGCAGCGTGGTACGCATACAGCTCGACAGAGTAGCGCACACGCTCGCAGAAGCCGGGCTCACGCTCCGCTACACCGAAGCCGCCGTATCACTCATCGCTACCGAAGGGTACGATCCGCAGTACGGAGCAAGGCCGGTCAAGAGGGTGATCCAGCGCAGAGTGCTCAACGAGCTTTCGCAAGCCATCCTCAGCGACAAGGTATCTCGCGACCACACGATCACGCTCGATACGGACACAGAGGGTGCACTCACATTCCGCAACGACTGATAGACTTCTGTATTGATCCCAAGGGCGTGCCAAGAGAGGATAGATCTCTTCGGCACGCCTTTCCGTATCCAGCCGTCCGGAGTACGGCAAGCAGCACCACCACGCAGGGGAAGCAGACTCTGCACTTGCACAAGGCAAAGATCCCCGGATATGGTAAGGCAACACCCCTCTACCGCATCCGGAGTGATGTCCGGGGGCTGAAAAGCAATAAACTCCCCCTGAAAAGTAATGACCGGGGGCTGAAAACCAATTTTCAGCCCCCTATTACAACTTCAGGTACAGTAATCCGGAAGATTGTAACGGTACCTGAAAAAAGACTTTCCGCAGCATTGCGTGATCCGAAAGCTGATAAGTCACCATGACGAGGTGGCAAAACCACGACTTGACACCGGGGAAATGTTCCCGTCTGACCAGACATTCTTATCGGACAGATAGGCAAAACTGGGCGAAAAAAGGTAAGGAGAGGAGGAAAAGTACCTAAAAACCGTCCTCGAACACCGCATGAAATTCAAGGTCATTAGCACTTGGAAGCATTTAATTTTCAACACATTAATATTTGCGTCATGCTGAATTTATGCTATTTCTCCGAAATGTTAATGTGCGATTTGTACAGAAATTCACACGAAAAATCCTAACTCCCATTGAACCCCATATCGTAATTTTGCAGTGAGAACCTAAACAAAGGTTCAAGCATTAACGCTTATGTGAAAATCTATATTGAGAAAACAGTCAGGTGCGGATGTCATCCTTCAACGCAAGAGGCAGGTCATTTGCCGGGGGAATCGACTCGATCGAAGTGGCATATGCAGGGGGAGATGCTATAATTTGGCATCTCCCGTACCCTTTTCTATCCATAGAGCATGATACGAAGCTCATCGTCCACGAGAAACATATTGCGGTGATGATAAGGGAGGGTCGGATTACCGACATATACCCGACAGGAGAACATCTGCTAAAGGTATCGCCCAAGCACCATGACGCGCAGCTCTACTTCATCTCCACGGCACAGTCCATCGAGCGGACTTGGCAGACCTTCTCCCCGGTGCTGGTGAAAGACCCGGAGTTCGGACAGGTAAAAGTGGGACTGATGGGGCAGTACAGTGCGCGATTGCGCCACGACCCGATACCGTTCGTAAAGTATGTTACCGCCGACGGGATAGCACTGGATAACCTCACAGCACTCAATGCCTGCGACCTCTTTGCCACTGCACAGTGCAGCAAGTACCTATTGCAGTCTCAGATCTCTATACTCGACCTGAGCACAAGTCTCAGTGCCTTCTCCAAAGAGGTTACGATAGCCCTGCGGGAAGTATACGCAGCTCACGGACTGGAACTCAATTCGCTCGACATCTCCGATATAACCTTGCCGCAAAACGTACGTGAGACGCTACATTCATACTGCGGCAACGAGGATGAAGCCATATCCCATGTACCACCCCCAAGAGTGTACTACACCGCCCACGAGAGCGTGACATCCGGACCATTCTCACACCAAGAGATGAATAAGATGATCCGATCTGCCAGAGTGCGACCCGAGACGCTCGTATGGACACAAGGGATGTCGCACTGGGAAAAGGCCGGACAGCTCCCCGAACTATCCATACTCTTCCCCTCCACCCCTCCGCCCTTGAACACCTGAACAGACCAAAGAAACAAATCAACCGACCGAAAGCAAAAGATGCTATTTTGCACTATATGGATTTATTCGACAAAAAATACGTACTTTCGTTGCGATAAATCGTTGCGCTCCTTTATGAGATACATTTTGTTGTTTATCCCACTTTTCTTCCTTGTAAACTGCAAGCGCCTGGAAAAACCATGTGTACTCAGCAACAAAGAAAAGGATCAAATAGAAAAACTCCTCCATAACGCATTTGCATCGGACTCCTTATTGCACTATATAAAACGGTATGAGGAGCAGAGTCATCTCTATGGACAAGCCGTGGGGTACCGACTCCTTGGAAGACAGTATAGGGAGAGTTCACAGTTCAGAGAGGCTATCGAGGTTCATCGTAAAGGTCTTGACTGCGCCGTTGCCATATGTGACACGAACGAGATCATACAAGCCTGCAATAACCTTGGGGCAGACTTCAGACGGATTGGCAATCTCAACGACGCTTCCGACCACCATTACCTTGCACTTCGATACTGTGAAGAGTACAGCGACTCCCTTTCGTCCACATCTCTAAAGAATGAAGTAGTGTCTCTTAACGGCATCGGGAACGTCTACCTATCGATAGGCAACCACCTGATAGCCGAAAGAGCCTTTCGCCGTGCCCTTGAAGGAGAAAGAAAACTCGGGAGCCATGTGGGACAAGCTATCAACTATGCCAACCTTGGTATCATATATGAAGCGAAGGGAGAGATAGACTCCGCTTATATTTATTACGGAAGTTCGATGGCACATAATAAAGAAGCACAGTCTATCCTCGGAGTCGCTTTATGTCACAACCACTTCGGACGCTTGGCAGAGCTGCAAGGGGATATCCCTCTTGCCATAGAAGAATATCGCAGATCCTATGATCTCCTTGAAGAGATCCGCGACCGATGGCACTGGCTTACCCCTTGTCTTGCACTCGCAAGGATAAATCTCGATATAAACAACGTAGCCTCTGCGGCGGAATATCTGGATCGAGCCATACAAGTAGCGAAAGAGATCCACTCTCCTCAGCATCTTGCCGACGCTTACACCCTAAGGGCCAAGCAAGACGAAATGCAAGGGGACATCTCCGGAGCGTTTTACAACTTCAAGCAGAGTATAGCCTACTCAGACAGTGTACGGAACGAAAAGACGCAAAACTACCTGCAAAATATGCGTCTCAGCTATGAGCGAGAGAAGGCTCAACGGGAACTGAAGTCCGTCAAGACCGTATATGAGAGATCGGAGAGGCGCAATACCTATATCCTCCTTGCCAGTCTCACGGTACTGCTCATAGCTGTGATTGCTATCGTCACCCTACTCTATGTTCAGCAGATGCGTAAGAAGACGACCCGAGAGCTGCGCAAGCTGGACACGATTCGTAATGACTTCTACACCAACATCACGCACGAGTTCCGTACGCCTCTGACTGTCATCCAGGGCCTTAACCGACAGATGCTCACCTCCCCCGACTTAACGCCAAAGGAACGTATCGCTTTCATGAACGCCATAGGCCGGCAGAGCAATGCACTCCTCACCCTCGTCAATCGGCTCATGGACATCTCGAAGATACAGAAGGGCGGTACGCTTGACAGCTGGAAGCGGGGGGATATCTCGGCGTACCTGAGGATGACCGTCGAAGCATACCGGCTCTATGCCGGAGAGAAGGGGGTCACGCTCACCTATCGTTCGCAAGAGCCGAGCATACAGATGGACTTCGTCCCCTTCTATATGGACAAGATCCTGGGCAACCTCCTATCCAATGCCATCAAGCATACGCCTCCCGAGGGGAGGATTGACATAGAGATCCGCACGAAAGAGGTACCGGACATGATCACCATACGTATCATAGATACCGGTATAGGTATTCCCGAGGCAGACCTCGACCGCATCTTCGAACCCTTCTACCGCAGTGCCAACAGTCACGGTAGCGTAGGCACCGGCATAGGCTTATCGTTCACGCAGATCCTGGTAAGCCAGATGAACGGCACGATAGAGGTACAAAGCACGGTAGGGGTAGGCACCACCTTCACCCTAATATTCCCTCTTACCAATAGCAAACTCGATGAGGTCGTACTCCTTGACGACACAGACCTGAACGCCATTACGTCTGCGTCCGAGGAGATGAGCGATAGCTCGGTCGGTGACGACGGGGAGTCCGAGCCGGCTCTTCCGATCACCCTTGAGCTACCTATACTACTTATCGTGGAGGATAATAATGATGTCCTCATGTACATCAAGACCCTCTTTATGGGGAAGTACAATGTCATCACCGCACAAGACGGAGAGCAAGGGCTGCAGAAGGCACTCCAGTACATCCCCGATCTCGTCATCACCGATATCATGATGCCTATCAAGGATGGACTGGAGATGGTCCAAGAGATGAGAAAGCACCTTGCGATCAACCACATTCCCGTGATCATGCTCACGGCCAAAGCGTCGGACGAAGACTACCTCGAGGGTCTGAAGTGCGGCGTGGAGGCATATATACGTAAACCGTTCGACTCCGAGGAGCTACTCATACGTACAGAAAAGATACTGGAGAGTCGCAGGCTCCTTCGGGACAAGTATATGAGTGCCGTGGCACAAAGCGACAAGCCCCAGGCGATAGACAACGATGGCAACATCAAGTTCCTCCAGACCGTGTCGGACCTCATACACTCCGAGATGAACAATCCCGAACTCAGTGCTGCCTTCCTTGCCGAAAGGATGTCGATGAGTATATCTCAACTCAGCCGGAAGCTCAATACCATCACCGGCTACTCCACTATCTCCTATATCCTCCAAGTGAAGCTGACGAAAGCGAAGCGCGAACTCCGCAAGAGCGAGAAGAGCATAGCCGAGATCTCGGATGCGTGCGGCTTCTCGGACGCCAACTACTTCTCCCGCGTCTTCAAGAAGGAAGTCGGGATGACGCCTTCGCAATACCAAAAGATAAATCTCTGATATTTTATAATACAGAAGGGGCTGTGTCCGAGTCAGGACACAGCCCCTTCTGTATTTTCGCTTGCTACTGATGTGGCCAAGAGTACGGTGAGAAGCAGCTCCGTACAGGATAGGGACTTCGAGAGTACGGTATATGAAATGGTCATCAGGAGCGGGAAAGTACTTTTCCGCCCCTGATGATTAGTTTTCTATCCCTGAAAATTACCTTTCCGCTCCCGAAAACGATTTCAGATACCGTAGCGACAAGGGTTCATACGGCATATCCTCCACTTTACTACGGCACGAGGAGAAGCGAAGGCGATGCCATCCCGATGTATGGCATCGCCTCCCGCGATTCGGTTGCCCGGACAGACTACTTGCCCGGAGCAGGCACACCGGCACCGGATTGCCCTTGGACGGGCGAGAGGTCGTCGTTGCGGATCGTGCGTTGTGTCCTTGAGATGCGCGACTTCATCTCACCGAATGAGTAGGAGATGCCTATCGTGAAGCTACGCCATACAAACCTTGTGTTGGTGACTTGGGAGAAGTCCCGCCCTTTCGTCTCGTTGCGGAAGATGAAGTAAGGCTCGAAGACATTATTCACACCGGCAGAGATGCTCAGTTTCTTCTGCATCAACTGCTTGTTGACTCCCAAGCGAGTGAAGTAGGTATCGCTCATCTTCGTCTGCAGCCCCTTACTACCGATGAAGTAGCCTCCGTTGAGATCTATCCCCCAGTCGTGAGGCAGGGTGAAGAGCATCCCGGCAATGAGTGACCCTCCCAAGGCTTTCTCCTTCAGTTCGAGGGCACGGCTCTCGTACCAGGTGTGGTCGAGACGGATATTGGTATAGGCTCTGAGCCATAGCGTAGGAGAGTACATCGCATAGGTGTGCAGGGCAATGGCACGGTTGGTAGCGATATTACCATAGGTATTGAGCAGTACATCGCCCTCCCTTCGGGTATAGCGCTCTATGGCGTTGTCGGTAAACTCATAGCCGACAGACATATTGAGCGATAGTCTCTGCCCGTAGGTCGAGTAGCCGAGCTCGAAGCTGTGGAGGCGAGCTGCCTCAAGGTTAGGGTTACCCACTTGGGCGGTGTGCTCGTCGGTCTGCATACGGAAGGGATTGAGGTGTGCGATGCCAGGTCTGCGGATGCGAAAGTTATAGCTCGCCTTGGCCTGGGTTGTGGGAGCAAAGTTGTAGGAGAAATTGACCTGAGGGACCCACTCGAAGAACTTCTTAGAGAAGTCTGCCTCCGGCTTCTCGGCAAACTTAGCAGAGAGCCATCCGCCCTCGAACCTCGCACCCGCCTTGAGCGAGTACTTCATCGTGCGGTACTGGTACGCGATATATGCCGCTCCGATATTGTACGTATGCTCAAACTTGCCGTCGGAAAGTCCGTAGAGAGGACCTATACTGCCCACTCTCCAGGCTTCGTCCTCGGAGTACTTGTGCAGGTACTCCGGATCGCTGCCCGATGAGCGTACGATATACTTGGTCCCGGCCTCTATGACGTGATTAAGTCCGATAGGAGTCGTGTAGTCTATCTGTCCGGTGTGTTCGTGCTGACTTCCGTTCACTTTGTCCCTCCTGATATAAAGAGTACTGGGGTGTATCGAGCTTGAGAGCCCACGGGTACGGGTAGAGAGGACATCTCTCACGTCAGGAGTGTAGGAGTAGTGGTAGGAGAGGGTAAAGAGCTCCCCGGGTCTGGAGGTGCTGCGTTGGTAGTCGACAGAGATCTCATCACCGCCGGCGGCGTACTTGGTGCGGCTCCGGAGTCCGAAGGAGTCGCTCTCGGTCTGCTCGTCGGTACGTGAAGAGTAGTCGGAGGAGTAGTTCTGGAGCGATGCATTGACGTTGATGAGATTGAGAGAATCTATCTCGTAGGAGAGCAGGATATTGCCGAAGAGTCCCCGCAAGCGGTTCGCATCGGTCTCGGAGCGTTGAGTCGTGACACGATCACCGCTTCTGTACTCGGTCTCAGCCGTCATCTGTCTGGTCCTGCCCGCATAGGCGGATAGGTTTGCCGTGATCCCGAACTTGCCTTTCTTGGCACTGAGATAGATATTCGGGCTTATGATGGGGTTGCTATCGGCAGAGAGCCCCACGCTTCCCGTATATCCCTCAAGTCCGCTGCCGGTATCGGTGACAATATTCAGGATTGCGGACACGCCCTCAGCGTCATACTTCACTCCAGGGTCGGTAATCACTTCGATGCGCTTTATGCTCTTTGCAGGGATGGCACGCATTACTTCTTTGGTGTTTTGGGCAAAGAGGTTGGAGGGCTTCCCGTTCATGAAGACCTTAAAATTGCCAGAGCCTTTGATCTGTATGTTGCCCTGTCCGTCCACGGTCACGAGGGGGACCTTGCGAAGTGCGTTGAGGAGGTTGTCGTTCTTGGACATCGGGTCGTCTTTCATCTCATACGACAAGCGGTCGATGTCGGCCTTGACAAGCACTTTCCGAGCAGTCACCGTCGCCTCTTTGAGAGCTATCGCCCCCTCCTCCATAAGGATCGTGCCGGCATCTACGGCAGTGTCGCCCGGCTTGGCACGGAGAGTGGCGCGGTACTGTGCCATCCCTATGAAGTCGGCAGTGAGCATATACTCCGAAGCATAGGGCAAGGAGATGGCAAAGGTGCCGTCCTTGTCGCACAACTGACGGTAAGGGATGGTGTCTCCGTCTGCCACATAGGAGACAATGATCGTAGCAAAGGGCAGGGCTTCCCGAGTCTCGGCAGCGCAAGCCTTCCCAGAGACCTTCACCCGGGTGCCGGGGCTGTCCTGGGCTGCTGCCATCGCTGACAGGAGGATGGCGGCAAAGAGGAGGATAGATTTCATGTTCATAGCTTTGGATCTGTTATATATCTTTATGGTTTCGGTACGCAGTCACGATCTCTTCTATCGATATGCCGAGGAGCGACATATCCTTGAAAAGAGAGGGAAGTATGCTCTCCATGAGGTAAGCCTTGCGGCGCACGACTATCTTTTCCGGAGCTCCCGGAGCCACGAAATAGCCCATGCCGCGCTTGTTGTATATAAATTCCTCTCTCTGGAGCAGTTCAAAAGCCTTCATCACCGTATTGGGATTGACCTCGACCTCTACTGCGATATCTCTCACAGAGGGGATCCTTTCATCTACGATATACTCGCCAGAGAGGATTCTGTCCTTTATTTCCTCTGCAATCTGTACAAATATGGATTGTGCGTCTCTCATTGCCTTTGTTGGAGTTTGGATAGTTCAAAGTATGATGCTACGAAGAGTACGGCACTAAGTACGTAGGAGAAGTAAGAAAGAAACGCTTCTCCGTCGAGGAAGTCTACGACCCCTATTAAGAAACCTAAGTATTGTACGCCGAACTGGACGGCAGAGATGGCAGTCACAGCTGCAACGACGCCCGGTATCGTCCTAAACTTAATCATCCCGTACCATATCCCGGTCAATAGAAGTATGGTCTGTGCTCTCTCTCCGAACACAAAGAATGGGTCGATGAATACGCTGTCGGGGATGAGATATGCGCTCCAACGCGTCGAACTTACCGCGACATCGGACGTCACCGTCAGGTCGACAAGGAAGCAGAGCTGCGCCACGAGGAGAGCCGCAACGTAATGCAGGAGCCCCAAGATCGCCAAGTGGGCCATACGTTCAGGGGTTGTGGCAGGGACCGTACAGTAGACAATCCCTTCGCCTTTGTGCACCCTTTTGACCACATTCCCGACATAGGACAAAGTATATATCAGTACCATCCCTGTAATCAACCATAGGAAGAAGTACTCCCAAGTGATCCCACCGTTGGAGAAGAAGTATGCCGTGCTCCAGCCCAATAGGACCACACTGACTGAAATCCCGAGGAAGAGGGCATACTGTCTGCCATAGAGGTGCGCTTCCATGCGGAGCAGACGCATCACTCTCTCGAACGAAAAACTATTATTTATCGCTTTCATAACTGTCGTTTTAGGTAGTTTGTTGGAGCCTCTTCATAGCAAAGTAAGAGGCGATAAAGAATCCTGCACTGATAGCGTAGCAGAAAATCAAAACGAACGTCCTACGGCTTATCACCTCATAAGCGATCGTACCCTCCGCTATTGTCCCACTCAGAGAGAGCAGTCCCCCGACGACAATGATGGGGATAATGGCCAAGAAGATGTTCTTGAAACGGATAATCCCATACCAGAAAGCAGAGAGGACGAGTAAGGATGGAGTTAAAAGCTGTAAGATAGGGAATAAAGGGTTTACGATGACCGTATCTCCTATGGTGTCGTGTCTCCATGCTTTTGAGCCGCTGAGCAGTTCGGGCGACTGCAATATCTCGACCAGAAAACCGAGTTGTAGTACCACCATGCAGGAGATATAGAAGAAGATACCGATCACGAACATATACACCATACGCTCGCCTGCGGTAGAAGGGATGGTACAGAAGGACAAGCCCACGCCCTTGTGCAGTCTCGCGTGCATAGACAGTACGAAGAACATGAAGTACATCATCAACACGAACGGCGGCATGACCCCGAGAGCCATACTCCAGTTCCCCCCATCCCCGGAGCCCCAATAGTTAAACGTCAAGGCGATAACCAATCCCCAGAAACTGTAAAACATGAAGAGCAGATACTGCTTACCGTAGAGGCGTGCCTCCATACGTAGGAGCCGCCACACCCTGTCGGGCGAGAAGTTATTGTTTATCGTAGTCATACGGCAGCAGAGTTTAGGATTGTCTGAGCACTTTCATTACCTCCTCACGGTGCCCCATCAGTGCATTGAAGAATAGTTCGGTAGAGAATGCCGTATCGACATCCCCTTCCTCCTTGGCAAATACCCCGACCCTCCCTGTCGGAGTCATCTCTTCGTAGAGCGGCTCTTCGCCTTTTAAGACCGACCTGAAGGTGAAGTGCTCTGCAATGGCGGTGATACTGTCGCTTAAGATAATGCGATTATTGCTCATCACTACGAGATGATCGATGATCTGCTCAAGGTCACGCACTTGATGTGTACTGATGATCACCGTGCGATCGTCGGTAATGTACTTTGCAAGGAGGCGACGGAAGACGCTCTTGGCAGGTATATCGAGCCCATTGGTAGGCTCATCAAGCAAGAGAAGACGTGTACCGAGGGAGAGGGCCAAAGCTATTGCGGCCTTCTTCTGTTGCCCTTGAGAGATTTTGTCGAGCCGCATATCATACTCAATCTCAAACTCTCTCATCGCCTCGTCTGCAATATCTTGGGAGAAGTTCGGGTAGAACTCCCTGATGGCCTTAAAGTAATTGCGTATCGTGCAAGCCCGTGGTACGCTGATCACTTCGGGCAGATAGTAAACATCACTAAGGAAACTAACCCGACGGTCACCCGGATCCTCTCCCATGATGTTCATATACCCTCCCATACGCAGGAGCTGACCTGCGATGAGCTTCAATAGGGTCGTCTTCCCCTCCCCGTTCTTACCGAGCAATCCGGTGATATGCCCTGCCTCAATCGAAAGTTTCATCTCATTGAATAGAGAGACCCTCATTGGGTACTTAAATCTTAAGTCATTGATTTCTATCATATTAATTATCTATTTATGAATTACGGATAATCTGTCTTAGTGTATCACCTAAATAATACACTACAAATGTATTCTTTTCTTCTCGAAAACTGCAATAGGGAAGGCACACACTTAACATCATTTAATATTTCAAGGTATTAAATCTGCGGCAAGGTACTGCTCCGGAGGTGCCACCGTGTGGGGTGTCCGACGGGAAGAAGTGCACAAAGCGCCCCAAGTTGTCGGCAAGAAGCCGTCCGACAATCCGCCGAGATACGGCTGGGTCGGGGTAGAAAGTTACCGAGATACGGCCACAAACTTCCCACGAACAGGATATGGAGTAGTTTTCTGCTCCTGAATATCAGCTTTCAACCCGGGATTTTTAGTTTTCAGAGACGGGTTATTACTTTTCAGGCATAGAAAACCACTTCAAGTACGGTCACTCGGGATTTCCTATCGGGAAAGGCTCTACTTCCGAACCGTACGGCACCGACATCGTGCAGGCATCCGTGCGCACCCGCCCCCGGGAGCTTGCAACTGAGTGCCAGGAGGTTTGTCGAAAAATGCGCAAAAAAGTGTTTTTGATTGATATACCATACAATAAGCGATGAAAAAACCGTACATTTGTGACATTATCGCGTAAACTGCACATTAACCATATATGAGAAAGTTCTACACCAATAGCGTCATAGCATTTCTCCCAATCCTCATTGCACTACTTTCCTCATGCGGGAAAAGCAGTGCAGGGTACGTAGGCGTACCACTCTATACCAATGCCCTCACCCCTACCGTAGTCAAGGTGCGCTTCCCGGATGCGGCGAAGCTCCCTACCATGGACTACAACATCGACAATATCAACAAACTCATATACAACTCCACTCCGTATGCGTACGAGACCGCATTCGACTCGGCTTACCTCACTATGGTCGTATCGACGGACTGCAAAGTGAGCATCACCAATGAGCTGACCAAGAAGGTCATCTCCTGGACAGCTCGCGACACGGGTAAGATAGAGGTCAAGGGAGGAAAGCTGCTCATCGAAGTGTCTCGCGGGTCAAAGACTCCCGTCACCTACAAGATGCGGATGCAGATATACGGATACAACCCCAACAAGTACACATGGAAGCGTAGCACGGGTCTACTCCCGACGACAAGCGAAGACGGCCACGTATTCACCCACAATGGGCAGCAGTATTGGCTCTCTCGCCTTGGTAACACAATGTCTCTATACAGCATCACGGACATCGACAAGGGGGTATTCGCCGCAGTATCGGCAACCCTCCCCGCAGCCCTGCGCCCCAAGACGATGGTAGACGATACCCGGGGCGGACACTGGGTGCTTGACGATGCAGGGAAAGTGCACTACTCCGACAACCTCACGGCATGGGAAGAGGTGGCGACAGGGGACGCGGATATCACAGGACTGCTTTACCAACTATCGGACGCCTCGGACAGCGAGGTGATCATATCGGCCATAGGCCACCCCACAGGCGACACGTCGACGTACTATACCTATACGGTGAGCCGTACTTCTACGGAGAAGCACAACAAGATAGACGATGGAGCCCCGGTACGTAACTTTTATACCTACGTCTACACTCGGGCAGGAGCAACGAATGCTAACATCATCGGCGGGATAGATAAGGATGGAAAGCCGATCAAGGCCAACTACTTTACTTCCGATGGTATCCACTGGGGCGTGATGCCTTATATAGGTGCGGACTTCAGCACCCCGTCCGGAGGAGCACTCTATCTGCGACTTGACAATAGCATCACCACTGTGGCTGGCGAGTACAAGGGGACAGCTCAGAACAAGATATACCGTAGTCAGAACAGAGGACTCAGTTGGGTCGAGCTCTCCAAAGAGGAGGAGCCGGGATCGGACTTCACTGCGCGCACAGGCGTATCCGGGACTGTGCTCCAGGATGGTGAGGATGTGATATACTACCTCTTCGGCGGATTGGTGGACGGCAAGGCAACGTCCGAGTACTGGAAAGGATACTTGGACAAGACCGGGGGTATCATCAATTCGATCAAGGAGTAATCCCTGCACCTTCTGAAATGAATCTCAGCGACACCATACACCGTCCCCGGCACGTCGCCATCATCATGGATGGCAACGGCAGATGGGCACAGTCCAGATCGAGAGAGCGTGCCTACGGTCACCTCAGCGGCATAGCCCCCGTGAGAGAAGTGCTCAAGAGTGCACTCCGCGCCGGCGTGGAGGTGCTGACGCTGTACACCTTCTCGGAAGAGAACTGGCTCCGCCCCAAGGAGGAAGTGGATGCCCTGATGGAGCTTCTCATATCTTCGATACAAAACGAAGTGCCGGACTTGCGCGCCAATGGGGTACGACTCATGGCGATAGGTGCAACGGAGCGGCTGCCCATAGCGGCACGCACCACCCTCGCAGAGGCAATGGCGGCGACAGCAACCTGTGACAAGATCACCCTCGTACTGGCACTTAGTTACTCCGCCCGTGTAGAGATCACTTCGGCGGCACGGAGACTGGCAGAGCAGGTCGCCTCGGGCGAGCTCTCACCACAGGATATAGACGAAAAAATGGTAGGCAACGCCCTATACACTGCCGGGCTCCCCGACCCGGACTTGCTCATACGCACCGGAGGAGAGTGCCGGGTAAGCAACTTCCTCCTCTGGCAGATAGCATATACCGAACTGTACTTTTGCGATGTCTTCTGGCCGGACTTCTCCGAACAACATTTCTACGAAGCATTGGAAGACTTCAGCAACAGACAGAGACGATTTGGCAAAACCGGCGAACAGGTTGCGCCTCCACAAGCATAAAAGAGAGACTTCACAAACCAGACTTTCAGACATAGAATACAACGATGAAGAGACGGACCTACGCATACAGTTATACAAAAGCCTACGGACTTCTGATAGCCTGCTCACTCGCTTGGGGAGCAAAGGCTCAGACTTCCACAGACTCCATCCCCCCCGCAGCATCTGTGCCTGTCATATCTTACGCACATCCCGTAAGCAGAGTCATAGCCGGAATTGAAGTAAAAGGCAATAAGAGCTACGAAGCTCCCATAGTCATCAGCGTATCCGGCCTGACCATAGGCCAGAGAGTAGACATACCCGGGGACGAAATCACCGCTGCCGTCCAAAACTATAACCGCAACGGACTATTCTCTGAAGTCAGTATCGAAGCCTCCCGTATGGACAGAGATAGCGTATGGCTTACGATCAACATCGTGGAACGTCCCCGTCTCTCCGAAGTCCGTATCAATGGAGTAAAGAAGGGAGAAGCCGAAACGTTGCTCAAAAATCAGTTATCGTCCCTCTACCAAGGCACGCACCTCACACCCAACATCATCGACAGAGCGAAGATCGTGATACGTCGATACTATGACGAAAAGGGGTTCAGCAACGTGGAAGTATCGACACGGGAGACAAAAGATCCCGCACGCGAAGGATACGTCTTCCTGGACTTCGATGTGGACAAAAACAACAAGACGAAGGTGCATGCCATAACTTTCAAGGGAAATGAGATGATCTCCGACTTCAAGCTCCGCAAAGCAATGAAGAAAACCAACGAAGGATTCTCGCTCTCTCGCCATCCCTGGAACAGCATCCTCGAGATCTTCAGCTCAAAGAAATTCGTCCAGAAAGACTACCAAGAGGATCTCTCCAATATCATCTCCCTATACCACGAACATGGATACAGGGACGCTGAGATCATATCTGATACGGTCTATCGTCACGATGATAAGAAATACAACATCGACATAACCATAGATGAAGGCAAAAAGTACTACATAAAACAGATAAACTTTGTGGGCAACACGAAGTACACTACCGAAGATCTATCTCGAATCTTCGGCATGAAAGCAGGTGATGTATACGACCAAAAGAAGCTTGAAGGCAGACTTACTACCGATGAAGATGCGATAAGTAACCTATACTCTAATAATGGATACCTATTCGCATATATGTCTCCTATCGAAACCGAGGTGCTCGGAGACTCGGTGACGCTCGACATACGTATACACGAAGGTAAGCCCGCAACCATAAATAAGGTAGTCATCAACGGGAACGACCGTCTTTACGAAGACGTCATTCGTCGTGAGTTGTATACCAAGCCCGGTATGCTCTTCAGCAAGGACTATGTGATCCGTTCGATACGACAGATCATGCAGATGGGACATTTCGACCAAGAGAAGATAGTTCCCAATCCTGTTCCTCACGAAGAGAGCGGCACCGTAGACATAGAGTGGGACCTCGTGTCCAAGTCCAACGACCAAGTCGAGCTATCATTCGGATGGAGCCAAACGGGTCTTCTCGGCCGTGCAGCGTTGAAGTTCACCAACTTTTCTATAAAGAACCTCTTCAACCCCAAGACCTACAAGGGGATTATACCGCAAGGCGAGGGACAGACACTCACTTTGAGCGCACAGACCAACGCACGATACTATCAGTCATATAGCGTACAGTTCATGGACCCATGGTTTGGGGGGAAGCGTCCGAATATGTTCAGCGTCTCGGGATGGTGGTCTCGCCAGACACAGATAAATACAAGATTCTACAACTCCCAGATGCAAAACCTCCCGTACGATCCGTACTACGGCTCGTACGGATACGGATATGGCAGCTACTCGCCTTACGGCTATGGCTACGGATCACCGTATGGGTACGGGGGTTATGATATGAGCAGCCTTTATGAAAGTGCGTACGACCCCGACAAGACTCTCGACATCTTCGGTGCCAACATTGCGTACGGTAAGCGTCTCATATGGCCCGACGACAACTTCCAAGTGCAGTTGTCCCTCAACTACACCGGGTACAAGATGAAGAACTGGACCATGTCCTACTACAACTTCGGTATGGAGAATGGGCTGGCGAACGACATCAACCTCTCGCTCAACTTCGCACGCGTCTCCACAGATAATCCGGTCTACACACGCAAAGGCTCGAACTTCTCTATCAACATATCCGCTACGCCGCCCTACTCTCTCTTTGACAACATCGACTATACCGATAAGAACCTGAGCGTACAGCAGCGAAACAAGTTCATCGAGTACTACAAGATTAAGTTCAAGAGCCAGACCTTCCTGCCGCTCCTTGACGAACGCACGTACAAACGTACGCCTGTGCTGATGACTCGAGCCGAGACAGGCTTCATCGGGTCGTACAATCCCAACAAACAGTCCCCCTTCGGGAAGTTCTACGTCGGGGGGGACGGCATGTCGGGGTACTATGGCTCCAACTATCTCAACGAGACCATCGGTCTGCGTGGGTACAAGAACGGGAGCATCTCTTCGGGAGCATACGCCTACGCACGCCTAAGCATGGAGCTAAGGTATCCACTCATATTTGAGAACGCTACGACCATCTGGGTGCTCGGTTTTGCAGAAGCCGGGAACGCATGGAGCTCCAGCAGTAACTTCAACCCCTTCAGACTTAAACGTTCGGCAGGCCTGGGCGTCAGAATCATACTTCCTATGGTCGGACTTATGGGTATAGACTGGGGCTACGGCTTCGATACTCCTGACGGGCGTACCGAGCGTGGCGGCAGCAACCTCCACTTCGTCATGGGACAAGAGTTCTAATTTGCTAACACATAAACACTAAAGCATCATGAAACGAATACTATTGACACTCGTACTCCTCCTGGGGACACTCATCTCAGTAGCGAAGGCTCAGACGGCCAACTACGCTCTCATCGATATGCAGTACCTGTCGGCCAAGATACCGGCATACAAGAGTGCCACCGAGCAGCTCAAGAAAGAGACCGAGAAGTGGGAGAAAGAGATCGAAGCATACAGGGAAGAGGCCAAGAAGATGTACCTCAGCTACCAGAAAGATATGCCCAAGCTCTCATCACAGGCACGCGTCGAGCGTGAGAACGCTATCGTGAATATCGAAGAGAAAGCCCGCACGCTTCAGCAGAAGTACTTCGGACCCAAGGGCGAGATAGTGAAGCGTCAAGAGGCTCTCATCAAGCCGATACAAGACAAGATCTACGAGGCTGTCAAGCTCATCTCCGAGCGTCGCGGCTATCTCCTCGTACTCGACCGGGCATCGGTCACGGGCATCATCTTCGCCGATCCCAAGGCAGACATCAGCAATGACGTGCTTGCCGTCCTCGGCATTTCGGAATAAACCCTTATCTTTGCCCAATCACTATAAGCATATAATAGTCAAACGAATAACAACTTACAAACAAAGCCGAAATGAAAAAAGTACTATTTGCACTCCTGATGCTCATCATGCCCGCAGTGGCTTTTGCTCAAAGTGGACAGAAGATTGCGATCGTCGATATGCAGTCGATATTCATCGACATGCCCGAGACCAAAGCAATGCAGAAAGAGCTCGAGGCACTCCAAAAGAAGTATGAGGACTCTATCGAAAGCATGAAGCAAGAGCTCCAGAAGAAGTACGAGGAGTATGTAGCCAACCAAGAGACAATGATCGAGACCATCAAGGTACGCAAACAGCAAGAGATCGAGGACATCCAGAAGAGAATCCAGGATCTCATCGCCGTAGGTCAGGAAGACATCCAGAAAAAGAACCAGCAGCTCATCGCTCCAATCCAGCAGAAGCTGAAGGATGCTATCAGCAAGGTAGGCACCGAGAACGGATACGCCTATGTCCTCGATGCGCAGATGATGCACTTCGTAGGCCCCACAGGCATCGATGCCACACCACTTGTGCGCGCCAAACTCGGATTGAAGTAATCTCGACATACTGAGATAGATAAAGGAAGATAGGGGACCCCACTTGCGGAGTCCCCTATCTTCTTTTACCCACCCCGGCATCCGCCTCCACCTTTACGTTGTCACGCGGATCGAGCTATGGGGGAGGAGAGTGCGTCGCTACCGCATCCGAATTGGTTTTCCGGTGCTGAAAATTAGTTTTCAGCACCGGAAAACCAATTTTCAAGAACGGAAAAGTAGCTTTCAGCCGCAGGTCTCAAGTTCGGGTCCCGATCTTAGCAAGTTTGAGACCACACATTAGAAGGAAATCTCCAGGACCTTACCATAAGAGGGTAGCGACTCCTCGAGAGACCTTCCTTATATTTTTCTCCTCCACTACGTACGATGTCGCAGGACTCAAGGTGATAAATGCGTATATTTGTAGAAACAAATTCACAACAAAACAGTAAGAAAATGCGCAAGACAATCTATAGACTCATAGCAGTCTTTACACTATTGGCGGTATGCGGATCGGCATACCTTGGTTATGCCACCTGCACAAAGTCACAGCCCACCGCGGATGAGGAGCAAGCACAAGTCGTAGAGCTCACCACAGAGGAGTTCAAAGAGCTTGTATTCGACTTCACTTCCGAGAGCGAATGGAAATACAAGGGAGACAAGCCTTGTGTGATAGACTTCTACGCCACATGGTGCGGACCCTGCAAAGTCCTCAAGCCTCGCATCAAAGCCCTTGCCGAAGAGTACAAAGGGAAGATATACGTGTACGCCGTAGATGTCGATAAGGAGCCGATGCTCGCACGTATAATGGGCGTACAGGCGATGCCTACGATCTTCGCCATCCCTACCAAGGGGATCCCCACTAAGAGCGTCGGAGCCCTCTCGATGAAGCAACTTGCAGAGATGACTGACAAGGTACTCGCAGAGAGCAAAGCGGAACAATGAACGAACGGATCTATCTCATAGAGGAGGCGGATCCCATAGTATTCTTCGGAATCAATAGCAAGAACCTCATCCTCCTCAAGGCCCTCTACCCCAAGCTCCGTATCATGGCTCGCGGCAACATCGTAAAGGTGATGGGCGAGTCCTCGGAGTGCTCCGACTTCATCCGACTCCTGAGCAAGCTCGAACAGCACGCTGCACAGTACAATATGCTTGACGATGAGACCATCGTCGAGCTATCCAAGGGAGAAGAGACGCGTCGGAGCATCTCCAGTGACGTGATCATCTACGGAGCCGGCGGGAAAGCCATCACACCCTTCTCTGCCAACCAGAGAGAGATGGTACGCCTCGTGGAGAGCCACGACCTGGTCTTTGCGACAGGCCCTGCCGGCTCGGGCAAGACCTTCATCGCCATCGTCATGGCCGTGAAGATGCTAAAGTCTAAGCAGGCTCGTCGCATCATCCTCTCTCGTCCGGCAGTCGAGGCGGGTGAGAAGCTAGGGTTCCTCCCGGGGGAGATGAAAGATAAGCTCGACCCTTACCTTCAGCCCCTCTACGATGCCCTACAAGAGCTCATCCCTGCCGTAAAACTCAAGGAGTACATGGAGACAGGAGTGATACAGATAGCCCCACTTGCCTTCATGCGTGGTCGCACCCTCAATGATGCGGTAATCATTCTGGACGAAGCACAGAATACTACTCCGCACCAGATGAAGATGTTCCTCACCCGGCTCGGTATGAATGGCAAGATGATCGTCACGGGAGATATGACACAGATCGACCTGCCCAAAGGGACCACTTCAGGGCTTAAGCAAGCCCTACATATACTTCGGGACACAGAGGGGATAGGACGCATCAACTTCCACAAGGGAGACATAGCTCGTCACGGTCTGGTCAAAGCAATAGTAGACGCCTACGACGCTTACGAAATCAGCCGGAAAGAGGGTCAAGAGGGATACGCAGAGGAAGAAACTAACTTATAATATACATATTCTCTATGGCACAAGCATTGACAAAGACAAACTACAACTTCGACGGTCAGACGCACTGTTATCACGGTAAAGTACGTGACGTCTACTCGATCGGCAGCGATCTCCTCGTGATGGTCGTTACAGACAGGATCTCAGCCTTTGACCGTATCCTCCCGGAAGGGATCCCCTACAAGGGAGAGATCCTCAATAAGATTGCAGCGTACAACCTCGATGCCACCAAAGACATTGTCCCCAACTGGAAGCTGGCCAACCCCGACCCGATGGTCACCGTGGGGCATAGATGCGAAGGCTTCAAGGTAGAGATGGTGATCCGTGGTTACCTCACCGGCAGTGCTTGGCGCGCATACAAAGCGGGCGAACGCGTACTCTGCGGCGTGACCCTTCCCGACGGGATGCAGGAGAATGAGCGGTTCCCCTCCCCGATCATCACGCCGACGACAAAGGCGGATGAGGGACACGATGAGAACATCTCTCGTGAAGAGATCATAGCCTCCGGGCTCGTCTCTCGCGAAGATTACGAAGCCTTGGAGCGTTATACCTATGCTCTCTTCGAACGTGGCACGCAACTCGCAGCCGAACGTGGGCTTATCCTCGTGGACACAAAGTATGAGTTCGGAAAGAAGGACGGCAAGATTTACCTCATCGATGAGATACATACCCCCGACTCATCACGCTATTTCTACAAGGATACCTACGAAGAGTTCTTCCGCAAAGGGATGCCGCAGAGACAGCTGTCCAAGGAGTTTGTACGTCAGTGGCTGATAGACCACGGCTTCCAAGGCAGAGAGGGTGAGGTCGTGCCCGAAATGACGCCTCAATACTGCGAGAGCGTCACTGATAGATATATCGAACTGTACGAGAAACTCATCGGAGAAACCTTCGTCAAGCACCCTACCGATGACCTCGAAAAACGGATCGAAAGGAATGTTGCAGCGTGGCTCAAGGAACAGAAGTAAATAAAAAGGCGTCGAACATTCGCACAATGTTCGACGACATCGCCCCGGACTACGACAAGCTCAATCACCTCATCTCCCTCGGCATGGACCGTTCATGGCGGAAGAGTGCCGTGAAGCGTGTCGCAGACATAGGGGCACAAGATATCCTCGATCTCGCTGCCGGCACAGGAGACTTCACCATCGCTCTAGCACAAGTACTGCCCGAGGCACGCATCGTGGCGGCAGATCTCTCTGCCGGGATGCTGTCGGAGGCAGAGCGAAAGTTCGGAGATCTTGGGCTCTCGTGCGTATCTACGAAGGTGTGCAATGCGTTGGATATGCCTTTCGATACGGCAACGTTCGATGCGGTGACCTGTGCTTTCGGTGTACGCAACTTCTCGGACCTGTCGCAAGGACTGCGAGAGATGCTCCGGGTATTGCGTCCCGGCGGTCAGGCGGTCATACTCGAGCTGTGCGAGCCTCGGGGACATCTCCTCCACGGGTTGTATAAGGTCTACGCCTTTCACGTAATCCCTCTGATGGGATCTATCGTAGGACACCACCGCAGTGCCTACTCTTACTTGCCGAAGAGCATACACAGCATGACACAGCGAGAGGATATGGTCACGGCTCTTACCGCAGCAGGCTTCGAGCAGGTCGGGTACAAAGTCTTCGCGCCCGGGGTATGTGCCATGTACACTGCCTATAAACCGCTATGAGATGTGCGGGAAAGGGCTTCAGTACGGTCTACTCGGACGGGGCATAAGTTACAGTCGTTCGCCCGAGATTCACGACTCCTTATGGAAAGAGAAGGGTAAGGCTTGCGAGTATCTTCTCTATGATACCGACGACCTTACCGCTTTTTTCGAGTGGGCTAAGGGCAATCGTCGCCTGGACGGTTTCAATGTAACCATCCCCTATAAGGAACAAGTCATCCCCTTCCTCGATACCCTCGATGACGATGCAGCCAAAGTCGGTGCGGTCAATACCGTAAAGTGTCTACGCTCCGATAGCGAATGCCGCTTCATCGGTTACAATACGGACGTGGCAGGGTTCGAACAGACCTTGGGACTCTTCACCATCAGACCAGATGCTCATGCCATAGTCCTGGGTACAGGAGGTGCATCCAAGGCGGTCTGTCACGCCTTCTCCAAACAGAATATCCCTTACCGATCGGTATCGCGTACCGCCGGGAAGGGATATTTTACCTATGAAGACCTCGACACTCTGGTAAAGCTGCCGGGGCAGAAAGTGATCGTCAATGCCACTCCTATGGGGACTGTCCACCTACAGGACGTATACCCGCCACTCCCTTATACAGCCCTCACCGAGATCGACATACTGATCGACCTCGTCTATACTCCGGAGGAGACACCGTTCATGGCGAAAGGGAAAGCCGCCGGGGCGCAAGTCTCGGGCGGCTTTACTATGCTCTACGGTCAGGCACGTGCGGCACAGGCTATCTGGGAGAGGGAGTAGCTACGTCCCTTAATCTGCATCGCTTCCCGGCTCTTCACCCTTGATGAACTTGACTTGGGAGATACGTCTGCGACCCATTTCCAGGATGATGAAGCGGTGGTTATCCACACGTATCTCCTCGCCTACGATCGGGAACTCCCCCTTTACCTCAAGCAGCATCCCTCCGAGCGTATCGACCTCCTCGCTCATCTCCTCAAAGAGCGGCGACTCTTCTATCTTTACTATACGAAGGAAGTCGACAAGAGAGATCTTCGCATCGAACACAAACGAACCATCAGGCTGTTCCTTGTACAGACGATCATCGTCATCATACTCATCGGATATCTCTCCCACGATCTCTTCAAGCAGATCTTCCATCGTCACGAGCCCGCAAGTCCCACCAAACTCATCGACCACGATCCCCATATGTATCTTTTGTTCGCGGAAGTCTTCCAGTAGTCTATCCACTCTCTTCGAGTCCGGCACATAGAAGACAGGGCGAAGGAGCTCCTGCCAAGCGAATGTATCGTTTTCGGTAAGGTGAGGCAACAAGTCTTTGATATATAGGATCCCCTTCATATTGTCGATACGTTCATCGTAGACAGGCACACGGGAGTATCCTTTTTCGGTGACAAAGGCAAGCACTTCACGGTACGGGGTATTGAAGTCTACCGCTACCATATCCATCCGTTGCGTCATCACTTCGGACGAAGTCTTACTGTAGAACTTCACTATTTCGTTAAGAAGCTCCTGCTCTTGGTCGGTCACCGTGGTGAGCTGAATGGCCTTAGAGAGTTCATCTGCCGAGAGGTCGAACGTCTTGCGGCGCATCGACTTGGTGACGCGTCCGCCCAGAGCCACGAGGAGATTGGTCACGGGCGAGAAGAATGCCTGCACTCTTCGCATCATGGGTGCGGAAAAGCGCGATACTTCAAGGGCTCTGCTCTGGCAGTATATCTTAGGGAGTATCTCTCCGAAGAGAAGAAGGAGGAACGTCAATAGGACCACCTGCACGAGAAAACCCAATGCGGGCACGGCCGAAAAGTCAAACGTCGCGCCCACGACGTAGTTCGCCAGCATCACGATAGCGACATTTACGGTATTGTTGCCTACTAGGATGGTGCCAAGTAGCTTTTCCGAGTCGTTGAGGAGTAGCTGTATGGTACTGTCTCTATGGTCTTTGTTGCTACGGATTTCGTCCAACTGGGTCGGAGAGAGGGAGAAGAATGCCACCTCCGAACCGGACATGAACGCCGAGACGACGAGCAATAGTACCACGATGATTATGGCAATGAATGTGCCCCAGGTGAGGGGTTCGACGGTAATCTCTGCAAATAAGCGGTATAAATGATCGTCTATTTCCACTGATTAAATAATTGTTTGGTTCGAAATCTGCAGCAATCCATGCGTTCAGAAGGGAAGTGTCTCGTCACCTATCAGGGCATCGGTAAACCTCTTGTAGGGCTGCTCCGCCTGCTCCTGAGGGATCTCTCTGACCGCCGATTCGGCAGGCGAAGTCTCCGTACCACGCTCACGCCCCGCAAACTCCACCCTATCCGCCACAATCTCCGTAACACGATGGTTGTGCCCTTGCTTATCTACATACTCACGGTAGTGGATGCGCCCCTCCACAAGAAGATACGAACCGGTGCGGACATACTGCTCCACGAACTTTGCCGTCCGGTGAAACGTCTTGATATTGTGCCAGTCGGTAGAGCCCGATACCTCTTCGCCCGAAGCACGGGTATAACCCCTCTCGTTCGTCGCAAGGGTAAAGGTGGCAAGACAATTCTCCGAGTCGAAGTACTTTACCTCAGGCTCCTTGCCTACGTTCCCGATGAGGATGACCTTATTGTACGACATTATTTGCGCAATTTCTTAATCATTATGCCCAAAGATACAAATTTCAGTTCATTCGGTATTACTTCCCGCTCCTCTCTTAGCGACACCCCGACACTCACAGGAGCGGAGGAGTTCGGAGGCGTCTTCGGATCAGGGGAGAAAGGAGTCTCAAGGATCAGCGGATCTGAATGTAGAGAAGAGGCATCCCGCTACCGGGTTAGCGCACCTGCTTTGGGAGCAGGTGGTCGAGCTTTGTCCGTTATAAACTTCCCTCTTTCGGGAGATGAAGCCGTTTTCAGCCCCGGGAAGTTACTTTTCAGCTGCGGAAAGTTGGTTTTCAACCCCGGATGATTGCTTTTCAGCGACGGGAAATAACCTCAGATGCGGCAGAGACAAGTTGCGTAGCGGTATATTCATATTTTCTCCATGCGTACTCACGGCAAAGGGGATATACAGACAATCGTACCACGATGCAATATCTGCAAAGGGGTACGGGGACAGTTCCCCTCTCGAGCCTGATCGAGTATCTCTTCGGGATTAGAAGCAATCGCTATTTTTTGTACCTTTAATGGATTTATTCAAGGCGCATATCGGCGCAGTTACTTTATGAAACACGACGACAATCAGTATATAGAGGCGCACCGGATCAGGGTCAATAACCTCAAGAATGTATCTCTCAAGATACCGAGAGACCGACTTATCGTAGTCACCGGCCTGAGCGGCTCGGGGAAGAGTTCGCTTGCGTTCGACACCCTCTATGCCGAGGGACAGCGACGTTACGTGGAGAGTCTGAGCGTCTACGCCCGACAGTTCGTAGGCAAGATGGCAAAGCCCGAGTGCGACTACATCACGGGCATACCCCCGGCCATAGCCATACGACAGATGGGGAGCGGAGGCCACTCTCCTCGCTCTACCGTAGGTACCTCCACAGAAGTGTATGACTACATGAAGAT
>JBHBLB010000018.1:0-32915 GCA_041791495.1 Porphyromonas sp. | reverse complement strand
TACACTCTTATTCCTTGGTTTTAATTCCACTAAGGTAGAATTAGGAGAGCACAAAGCACATACTCTGTTATGTTGTCTTCTTAGTTTTAATTGCACTAAGGTACAATTAGGAGCCGCGTTGCGTTATATCCTCGCTGCACTGATGCGGTTTTAATTCCACTAAGGTACAATTAGGAGAGTCTCCTGCTATCACGTCTCGACCATGACGCAAGGTTTTAATTCCACTAAGGTACAATTAGGAGTGTGTTTCTTTCGGTAGCCTCCGTCACTCTCTTCTGTTTTAATTCCACTAAGGTACAATTAGGAGCTATACTTCAGCATTTAACGATACGGAGTATGGTAGTTTTAATTCCACTAAGGTACAATTAGGAGCCACCAAATTACATAAAAAGAATGACGTAAACAAAGGGGATCTAAGGGCTTTTTACTACGAAAAATATCGTCGATAGCTAATTCTATAAGAATAGGTAAAGATCGACAACTTCAAAAGGACAGGACAAACACGTTCAAACTCTACTCTTCCTTTTGTGTAGAGCTACCTCCCCCTCTTTTATTTACTAATAAAATCTTCGAGTTCGTCTATTGACGTAGCTCAGTAATGCGAACCATTGTGATACACAAGTGCAGTAATCTCCTCGCCTATCACATCCTCTCGCTCGCAAATAACTCCCACATAGGCACATCTAAAACCTATTTCACTCCGCACGTCGTGAAGGAAGTCGTAGGTAAATAACTCCCACATAGGTACATCTAAAACTCCGCGTTTTTTTCGAGAGCAGGATAAGACAGCTTACCATTTAGCCGCTACAATAGTCCTACTTGTGTCATCCTAAGTCTTTCTGCTATCTCAGCTTGCGTACATCCCTTTTGCTTTATAACTTCTTCTGCCCTCATTGTAAATATTTTTCTATTGACAAACATGCGCCCTAGTGATGTTGTAAAGCACACCGAGTTAAATTTCTGCCCTAAAGAGAACGATTCAATCGCCGCAACCACAATGAATTCTCTGGGTGCATAAAAAATAAAAGAAACTCCGCACATATGTATATACAAAGAAAGTCGAATACAAAATGGATGTGGCAGTGAAAGACACCCTCTCCTTATTGATGAAAAAGAGATCGAAGGACAGACTCCATTTTATACAGTAACAGCGATAGCTATCATATCATGAGACTATCTTCATCTCAGCACATAACAGCCGACAACGAAAAGCGGTTATAAAGACGCTAGTAGATATACTCACCTCTCTTGATGCTTACCTAACGTGTAGAAGATGATTTCAGCTAAAAAAACAACAAAGTTGCAGATTTAAGCAATGAGTAAAAGAATAAGCCCGCCACCTCTGCTCGAAAAGTGGTGGTGGGCAACTCTAACCGAGTCAAGTTTAATTGTGGAGATGGAGGGATTCGAACCCTCGTCCAAACATGGAACCAACCGGCTTTCTACACGTTTAGCTTTGTTTAGGATGTCGGCTCAAGGGGTAAGGCCAAAGCTACCGCCCGAGAGCTTAGTCTCTATAGATGTCGTCGCAGGCCAGAGACGAACCATTGACCATTCCCGATATACCGGCACCACCGTTTCGGACCACTTCGGGAACAGAGTATCCGGGTGATGTCTCGTCGCTCAGTATGTCGAGCGATTAAGCGTTAACTTACTATTCTTCGGTTACGCAGCAAGAGCGTAGTTATTTTCGCCATTTAATAGGTCTGAAGTCTGAGATTAAAGTGCCAGGCTACAACGCACTACGTGCTTACAGATCACTTCGACATGCTGTCAAATCCTGTCATCCCCAATGGAATTTAGCGCAAAGTTACGCATAAATAACGGATACTTAAAATCCTTGGGATAGCTTACCCTATATGTAAGGTACCCTATCGATTACATCGTCATCCCGATTGCCTTGAAGAGGAAAGCTATGACCTTTCATGTACAAGACGGGGCGGCACACTCCTCTATCCGGAATGCTTGTGAGGAAATAAGCTATGTTTTCACGGTCAGGACAGACCTCTGCAGAGCTCCCCAAACGCTTACAGAGAGGGTGGAGATAGGCCCCAAACCAAAATTGGATGTAATGATAATTTGTATACCTTTACAGAAATCTAAAGCTTCATATATAAAAACAAATCGGCATGAATTACAAAATTTGTCTCTTCTTGCTGCTCGCACTTATCTCATTACCCAACGCGGCGCAGGAGAAGAAAGTAACCTTAAGCGGTTATGTCACCGATGCGGCGACCCGAGAAACCCTCATCGGTGCGAACGTATCAGCTCCGGAAACCAAAGCGGGTACGGCGACCAACAACTACGGGCACTACTCTCTACGCCTCCCGATCGGGCAAGTCCGTCTTCATTTCAACTATGTCGGATACAAACGTCTCGATACTCTGGTCACGATCACCAGCACCTCCACACTCAACATTGCACTCCAGAGTGCCGACCAAGAGCTTGCCGAAGTGACTGTCATAGGGAGCAAGGTCTCGGAGTACCATGGTCTGGAGACAGGACGTATGAAACTATCTATGGACGAGCTCGAGCACGCTCCCGCCATCTTCGGGGAGCCCGACCTGATCAAGTACGCACAGCTCATGCCCGGTGTCGCTCGCGGGCAAGAAGGGTTCACCGGCTTGGTGGTACGAGGCGGTAATGCTGACGAGAACTTATTCCTTATCGATGGCAATCCCATGTACAACATTAACCACCTCTTCGGTATCTTCTCCACCTTCAATCCTGATGCCATCAAGACGGCGAACCTATACAAGGGGAGTTTTCCCGCACGTTTCGGAGGGAGACTTAGCTCTGTGCTGGACGTCCGAATGAAAGATGGCGACATGGAGAAGTACTCCGGGACACTCTCACTTGGGCTTATCTCTTCGAGAATAAATATAGAAGGTCCCATAGTGAAGGGGAAGACGTCGTTCAGCCTTTCGGCAAGGCGCACCTACCTCGACCTACTCATGAAGCCGATTGTCAACTATGCAAACAAGACCGCACGGGAAGAGGCCGGCGACTCTTACGAGACGCAGGACTACGGATATTACTTCTACGACATCAACTTCAAGGTAAATCACAAGTTCAGCGACCGAGACCGCATCTTCCTCTCTTCGTACATCGGCGATGATGTTCTCGATGTCGGCTTCTCACATTGGCAGAGAGACTCCAAGAGGAAGCCGTACATGAGCAACAACACTTCGACAAAGATGGCATGGGGCAGCCGATTGTTGTCGCTGGGATGGAGCCATCTCTTCTCTCCCTCCCTATTCGCCAATACGACACTATACTATGGGACCTATCGCTCTGTCATAGACAATACGGACGAAAGTTGGGTACTCAACGCGGAAGAGAAGCGCACCTTCGACGGCAGACTCAAGATGAACTTCTCAAGCGGTATCAGAGACTTCGGACTGCGTACCGATTTCGACTATCATCCCGAAAATATGCATTATATACGCTTTGGGGGCAATGCGATACAGCACATCTTCAATCCCAACGCAGAGACCCGGTCCTACAAGGGCAGCGACAGCAACATATCGCTCAACGGAGGCAACAAGAAGGACAAGACCTCTACCGTACGGGCCACCGAAGTAGTACTGTATGCTGAGGACGAGATAGAGTGGAGCGATCGCTTCTCCACAAACATCGGAGCACACTTCTCTGCCCTCAGTGTAGAGGGGAAGCAATACTTCAGTGCACAGCCCCGCATCTCGGCACGCTACGAACTATCACCTACGATGAGCCTCAAGGGGGCATTTGCCGAGATGAGCCAGTACGTGCATCTCCTTCAGAGCACCTTCATCTCCATGCCTACCGATATGTGGGTGCCCGTGACTGCCAAGATCCGTCCTATGCACTCGACACAGTACTCGCTCGGGGCGTATTGGGACAATAGAGAGTACGAAGTCTCTATCGAGGGCTACTACAAAGGACTCCGCCACCTTATCGGGTACAAGGACGGGGCATCTATGTTCCTCACCGATCAGGACTGGCAGGAGCGCGTGGCGATAGGCAGTGGTCGTGCGTACGGCATCGAGACCCTACTGAAGAAGAGTACGGGACGTGCCACGGGGTGGATCTCTTACACCTTGTCGTGGGCCGACCGAATCTTCCCGGGAGGAGAGATAAACCGTGGGCGCAGGTTCAGGGACAAGTACGACAATCGCCATAAGCTCAACATCGCATTCCAGTACAAACTGACCAAGAATATCCATGCCTCTGCCACATGGTCCTACTCATCGGGCAACCGTATCACCCTTGAGCAAGAGGACTACTTAGGACCCAACCACGAGGTACAGGCGTTCTACAACGAGCGCAATAACTATCAACTCCCCGACTATCACCGTCTCGACCTCGGACTCACCATATACCGCCCGAAGAAAAACGGGCACATGGGTATCTGGTCTATCGGTGTGTACAACGCTTACTCTCACCACAACAGTTTCTATGTAGAGACACGGAGCCGACAGATACAGGATCCCGTGACCAAGGAGATGAAGGAGGAGAAGTACCTGAAGTCGGTAAGCATCTTCCCCTTCATCCCATCAGTGTCTTACACTTATAAGTTCTAAGAAAAGCCTATTACGTATGAAGACTCAACTCTCTATATATCTGTTCCTCATACTGCTCCTAAGCAGTTGCAATACCGAACGGGACCTCAGCCTCGACGTCAATAAAAATGTGCCGGACAAGCTCGTTATCAACGGGCTGATTGAGGCGGATACGGCACCCGTACTATTCATCTCGTCGAGCCACTCTATCTATCGCAAGCACAACTTCGACGGTACCCTCGCCGCCTTTGCCGTGAAGGAGGCGAAAGTGCATTGCTATGTCGGGGACAAGTTGGTAGAGGAGGTAGCCCTCTCCATGGCAAAGGATATGCTGACCTACGAGGAGATAGCCACGATGGGGCTCTATCCCGGCATACGCCTTGCCGAGCTGCCCTACCGTATGAAGTACGTACCGCAGGAGGGCGACAAGCTACGTATCGAAGTCGCCTCCCCTGGCTACGAGACAGCTCGAGTGGAGGTCGAGATACCCAAGAGGGTAAAGGACGAAACCATCAAGATAGAGGATGTGGAAGCGAATACGGACATCATCGACGGCAGTACCTCCGACGGACTATCCTTGCAAAGCATGAACTTCAAGAGATACCGGCTCACGTTCACGTCACCTCTCCATCCCTCCGAAGCATACTTCGGCGTAGCGATACAGGAGAAACCGAAAGATGCCGCCCCCTCCTCCTATCTCAATGGACGGATAGGTCTGCATGAGGACATCATCTTCTCCCGAGACTGCCGCAGGCTGACCCGTTTTCTCAACTTCGAGCAGAGGCATACGCGCACCCCACAGTTCGCCATCCCGTACTTCTCCTCTGCAGGAGCCAATACCTCGACTATGAGCATCACGATAGTAGGAGACCCGATGGGCCAGTATCGCTCCCGACGAGTAGCCATCTACTCACTCAGTAGAGTCTACTATGAGTACGGAGCGATGAGGTACGGATTTGCGGACATCTCCGCAGGCAGCGACGACTTCGACCTCTCGGATGTAGATAATCCCATGGCAGAGAAACGTATCTCCCTCACCAATGTCCGGAATGGCAGAGGGGTGGTACTTGCACGCACTCCTTGCTTCATTGAGGTAGAAAAGTAACGACTTTCGGTACAGAAAGAGTTCTCTTCCGTGCCGGGAGTTGTGTTCAGGAGCTGAATTGTAACTTTCAGCCCCTGAAAAGCAATAACCCGCCCCTGAAAAGTGCTTTTCAGTGGCGGATTATTGCTTTATATCACGTTACGGAGAAGGCTGTTACCATATCCAGGCAGGTACTTTCCCTCCACCGGGTGTACGGATACCGACTTTTTGAGCGCGGCAGTTCAGGGGATAAGCACGTTTTTCATATATTTGTACAATATAAGAGATATACCAAATTATATTCGGGGTGTGCTATGGCTATTACATTTTATTCTGAAGGCGTGAAAGTGCCGGCGTTCAGACGCCGAGAGATAAGCGCATGGATCAAGGCAGTTGCCGACTCCTACGGTAAGATTGTAGGGGAGGTGACCTACCTCTTTTGCGATGATGAGATGATACTGGAGATGAACCGAAAGTATCTCGGGCACGATTACTATACCGACATTATCACTTTCAACCAAAACGTCGGCGATATCCTTGTCGCCGACATCGTGATAAGCCTTGACACCGTAGCCTCTAATGCGGCTCTGTACGACCAGCCGTACGAGACCGAACTATTGCGTGTGATCATACACGGAGTACTGCATCTCTGCGGCGAAGACGATCATTCGGAGGCAGAGGAGCTGGCCATGCGTGCCGCAGAAAACAAAGCACTCTCCCTCCTTCCCGCAGATCTATCGGAAGTGTGGCGCAAGTGAGTCTCGCTCTGACAGCCCTCTCGGCGACAGATACCGGCGTCCGCTGGCCTGTCTTCTCCAACCGGTATGCTCCCGTATTGGCAGAGAGCAGTGTGCCGTACGTAGAGACGCTCGTAGTAGTGCTACTCGTGATGCTCTTCCTCTCGGCCATGCTCTACCTCTTTGCCCCAGGGCTGGGATACTCCAAGCTAATGACGACACTCACGCTCCACAGAGGAGACAACGCCAAAGGGAGAGGAGAAGGGACGAGACGCCTACCCGTGATCTTCGTCCTCGTACAAGGCGGCGTCCTGCTATCCATCCTCGCAGAGGCTTTCTATACATCTGCCACAGGCGATGTGGCAGACAGTGTATGGCAGTACTGGACACGCATAGGCGGGGGATTCGGAGGCGCAGTCATACTCTATACCCTCTCTTGCCTACTCTATACGTGGATAGGCAGACTCTTTGCGACACCCGACGAACGCAAAGTATGGGCAGTGAGCTACCACGCTCTGACCTGCGTGTGGAGCTTATCGCTCTTTGTCCCAGTACTTATGCTTATCATCGGAGGAGTCTCCCCGGTCATCACATTCGTCACCCTGGGAGGGATCTATATCCTATACCGTATTGCTCTTGTAATTCGTACGTTGCAGATATTTGGACTGGCGTTTTTTCATCCATTACATCTATTTTTGTACCTTTGCGGTCGTGAAATAGTCCCCCTCCTTTTTGCGGGCAACTTTTTCTATTGATAGTAACATTTCGAGCCGGTCAAGCGATCGGTCACGAAGCACAAAAGTAGACACTTCATGCCTCCAATGATACAAAAGATACTTGTATCCCAGCCTCAGCCGACAACCCCAAAGTCTCCTTACTTCACTTTGGCGGAGAAATACAATGTGCAGTTCGAGTTCAAACCGTTCTTTGTTACCGAACCGATCACGGCAAGACAGTTCAGAGATCAAAAGGTTGATATACTCGATCATACAGCTATCGTACTAACCTCTCGCACCGCTACCGACTACTTCTTCAAGATGGTGGGGGAGCTAAGGCTCTCGATGCCCGACACGATGAAGTACTTCTGCAGCTCTGAGGCTGTAGCGACCTACCTTCAGAAGTACATCGTATATAGGAAGAGAAAGATATTCTTTGCTGAAACGGGACAGTCGGGAGAGCTAGAGCAACTCATCTTGAAGCATCCGAAGGAGAAATACTTCGTACCCGCAACCGAAGAAAGGCACAAGGAGGAGCTCCTCCAAGCCATGGAAGATAAGCGCATCGCCTACACAAGGTCGATACTGTACAAGAAAGTCAATCAGGCGTTCACCAAAGAAGAGGTGGAGTCCTACGATCTGATCGTATTCTTCAGCCCGAACGGAATCACATCGCTCAGGGAAAATGTGCCAGACTATGCACAGAAACAACAGCATATCGCCTGCTTCGGTGACGGCACGGCTAAGGCAGTCGAGGCGGCAGGACTCAAACTTTCGGTGATGGCCCCTACGCCGGAGTTCCCCTCAATGGTGGCAGCCATCGAGAGCTTATTGTCTAAGAAGTAAGGCTTCGGCACGCTGTCCGCAGTGACATGAAACGTAAGCCCAACGGATTTTCCAAGGAAGAGCGCCTTTACCTCAATAGAGAGGTGGAGGCTCTTTTTGCATCTCGCAAGAGCTTCTCCGCATTCCCATACCGTATCGTCATAGATATAGCAGAAGACGAGAGCGAAGGCGCAAAGATACTTGTAAGCATCCCTAAGAAGAGACTACGCCATGCCACCGACCGGAACACCATGAAGAGGCGTACCCGGGAGGCATACCGGACGATGAAGCATCCGCTACTGGAGACGATAGTGGGCAAAGGTATTGTGGTAAGAATCGGTTTTTTGTACCTTGCGAACGAGTTGACGCCTTCCCAAAAAGTGAGAGGGGCTGTCGGCTTTGCCCTTAGCAAGATCCGTAAGATAGTCGAAGAGGTATGATCCGAAAGCTTTTTATCACTCTGTTGATCCTACCGATAAGGTTCTATCAGAGGTTCATTTCTCCACTGAAACCGCCTACGTGCAGGTTCGCTCCCACTTGTTCGGCTTATGCCTTGCAGGCAATACGTAAGCACGGTCCGATCAAGGGGCTGTACCTTGCCGTTCGTCGCCTCCTTCGCTGCCACCCCTGGGGCGGAAGCGGATACGATCCCGTACCCTGACCTTGCCGTCCTCCACAGCATAGTATGCACTTGCCATACATAGACTTCCACACTCATGCTTCCAACATCAAGGCATACGCCAATCGCACAGACGTGATCGGCGTACAGTCTCTTATGTACGGGATAGATACGCCGTGCGATGGAGCACGATACGTCACCGTGGGAGTACACCCGATGCAACACGATGCGTCGAAGCTCCTGTCCCGCCTTGCGGCTGTCCCCGACGCATTGATCGAGGAGATGATAGCGCATCTATCTTCGATAGGGAGCAGACTCTGTGGCATAGGAGAGTGCGGATGGGATAGCCGGAGTCCCCTATCGTGGGAAGAGCAAGACCGCTTGATGGAGCTGCACCTATTCATTGCCGAGCAGCTCTCGCTCCCACTCGTCGTACACAATGTGGGAGGGCTGCACCGACTCCTTGCACTGAAAGCCAAGTACTCTTCCGGTCACGAGACGCCATGGATCGTACATGGGTTCAGGGGGAAGGTGGCATCTGCCCGCCAACTTATAGATGCAGGCATACTCCTCTCCCTTTCGCCCTCCGAACATACCCCTCAGGAATTACTGAGCGACTCGATCCTCCCACATATCTTCTTCGAAACAGACGAACGCCCTTCCGATATTGCCCAGGTCTACTTCCGGGCATCGGAGCTGTCGGGACTGGATATAATGACGTTGCGAAAGCAGATGTACGACAAGTTTATCCGCATCGTTGGGGATAATCATCACGTTAATTGAAAATTAAAAGCTATATTTGTGATAAGGACACCCAGGATCCAAGTACCGACCCGGGCAAGTCCATCATAGGGTATGAACGCATAAAAGAGGAGAAGTTATGAGAAATGACAAAGTAAAGCTACTAGCAGGTATAGCAATCGGCACGGCCATCGGGCTGGCTATCGCTTATCTCTCTGACAACGATAAGAGAGCACGTCTCGCCGACAGTATGAATGATGCTGCGGACAAGATGAAAGAAAGCATCAAAGATGCCTACTACGAGACACGCATTCGTGGGCGCAAGGCCAAGAGAGACTTCACAAGATATATGGCAGATGTCAGGGGAGAGGCAGAGGACTTTTACGAAGATGTGAAGGACCGTGCCGCTCGTCTCGCTCGCCGTGGTGAGAGGAAGTACGACGAACTTGTAGATAAAGCCAACGAAGCGTACGACGAACTCGCCGACGCTATCGAAGAAGAAACAAAAGGCGTATAGCCATCGGTTTATTGAAAAGCCTGCAAAGGGGAGCTGCTTATCGCCTCTCCCCAAAGGGCGAACCCCTCATCTGTGAGCGGGAGAGTATATACAATACAGGTCTGCATGCGGCTATAAGACATGGAGCACCTTATACGGAAGTATGTGATACTCGGGTGTCCTTGCTTGCGCATAGGGAAGGGTAGTGTCAGATTGCCCCAAGCAGACCTTTATTGTTTTGGGAAATAATAATTGAGAGAATAATACTATGCAGAAGTCTATGAAGAACCTTGTCGATGAACTTGGGCACGATGTCAAGACGTTGGTCGAAAGCAAGGTCTCGTTGTACAAGATAGAAGCGTTTGAGAGAGGTGTACCAGCGGGAATCAATACCGCATATTTCATCATACTGATTATACTCTTGTTGTTTGCGGTAGGGTTACTGCTGACAGCAGCATCAGTAGCTGTTGCGACCCTCTTCGTCACAGAAGCGACAGAGCTACTGAAAGGATTGTCGTTAGGGTTCGTATCGGTGGGGGCAGGTGTACTGGTTATCCTCATCATCATGAGCCTAGTTCGGCGCAAGGTTGTATCGGCTCAGTACAATAAGATGCTGACCATCTTCCTCGACAAGATGGATGAAGAGGAGAGGATGAAGCAAGAGATCGATGTCGAAGTCCCGAATGTAAACACCACAGGTTATGAACAACACTAAACCAGATCCCAACATAAGACTTCAGGCGAAGAAGCAAATGCTCAGGAGACGTGCCGAACGCTGTTCCGCAAGGATCCAGGACAATATCGACTACGCACGTAGAAACATCGTGAACGTTGCCGGCGAACAGATTGTCGATGTCGTGGAGAGCAAGAACCCCTTTATCGCAGGGATACTGCGCGTATTCCTACCGTCGCAGAGAGGCAATAGGTCATCTTACGACACACCCCGCCATAGGAGTCACACCCCTACCGGACAGTCCCCTCTCGGGTTCTCACTCTCGAGCATAGGAGAGCTGATCCTACCGTTTATTTATGGGGTAGGACAGCAGAAGCTTCTCTCTTTCGGACTTAGAGGGTTCGGCAAGCTGCTGCGTGTTATTCTGCGCTTTTTGTTCGGAAGACTCTTTAAGTAGCATGGGCTTATTATTTAAGGATAACCGATGCCATCCAGGTTTTTATTCGTACATTTGGGCTGATTTATGGGTAACCATCTAAATCGGCTTTGCCGATAACGGCAGAATTTATACTTCAATTTCAAAACAACACAATAAAACATTAGTACAACTATGATTAAAGTAGGTATCAATGGCTTTGGCCGTATCGGACGCTTTGTTTTCCGTGCCGCTCAGAAGCGCAACGACCTTGAGGTTGTTGCCATCAATGACCTCGCTCCGGTCGATTACTTGGCGTATATGCTCAAGTACGATACTATGCATGGTCACTTCGATGGAGAGGTAAGCTATGAGGGCGATCATACACTTATCGTAAACGGCAAGAAGATCCGTGTCACTGCCGAAAAGGATCCTGCCAACCTCAAGTGGAATGAAGTCGGTGCAGAGTATATAGTAGAGTCTACGGGACTCTTCCTTACGAAGGAGAAGTCTCAGGCACATATCAATGCCGGTGCCAAGTACGTCGTCATGTCTGCTCCGTCAGGAGACGACACTCCTATGTTTGTCGTAGGCGTAAACCACAACACCTATGTCAAGGGTACTCAGTTCGTTTCCAATGCGTCTTGTACAACAAACTGTCTCGCCCCTATCGCAAAGGTATTGCACGATCACTATGGCATCGTCAATGGTCTTATGACGACAGTACACTCTGTCACGGCAACTCAGAAGACTGTCGATGGTCCTTCGCTCAAGGACTGGAGAGGCGGTCGTGCTGCGGGCGGCAACATCATCCCATCATCTACGGGTGCGGCTAAGGCTGTGGGCAAGGTTATCCCCGAGCTCAACGGCAAGCTCACGGGTATGTCTTTCCGTGTTCCGACACTCGATGTCTCAGTTGTAGACCTCACGGTCAACCTCTCTAAGCCGGCGAAGTACGAAGAAGTGTGCCGCTTGATGAAAGAAGCCTCTGAAGGAGAGCTGAAGGGCATCCTCGGATATACGGATGAGGCGGTGGTCTCTTCCGACTTCCTCGGCGACACTCGTACGTCCATCTTCGATGCGACTGCGGGTATTGCTATCTCCGATACGTTCCTCAAGGTCGTATCCTGGTACGACAACGAGATCGGATACTCCAACAAGGTGCTCGATCTTGTAGCACACATGGCGAAGGTAAACGGATAAGGTCCGACCTCAGATATACACAAACGACGAGAGACTGCGTCATGAGATCGAATCATGGCGCAGTCCAATTTTTACCTTACGACCTATCTTATTGAATAATAAACCATTATGATTCATAAACAGATAGGCAACGACTTAGAAATGAGCGGAGTGCTTTGAGGCACATTGTTTTGAATAGCAAAAGAACATTCACTATTATCACCTACAAAGGTACTGATTTGTGAGGGATAGCGATCTTGTTCTTCACCGCTTCAACGGTTACTCCTTGTCGTCACAGGTCATATCGAAAGGAAGCGTAGCCATTCACTCCGCTATTCGTATATTTTCCCAACAACCCGTAAGCCATAGTACGCAGTCGCTCCGCTTTTCTTTTACAATATATTCGTTCTACATTCAACGTAAAAAAATGATAGAGGCAAATGAGTTTCGATACTGCAAAGATCGATTACGCTTTTTGTGTCCGACTCTCTTGGAGAGGTTAATCGATGACCTATCTTTAGGTTGGCGTATTGTCCATTTCGACAAAAGGGAACATCTTATTGAGGCAAATTGTATTCAGGAAGACGCTTTTATGATTGTGCAAGGGTTGGTTAGGGCTTACTACCCTACATCAGACGAGGATATAACCATCAACTTCGTGGCCGAAGGGGAATTTGCCACCCACTATACATCTTTAGAACATCCGCGCCCCTCTCATTTTGCTTTTCAAGCAATAGAACCGACAACTGCGGTAGCATTCTCCTACGAGTATGTGTATCAAATGAGTAAGAGAAGACCTGAAACAGAGCAACTATTACGTCTATTGCTGGAGTATGAATATAGTCGCCTAATGGCACATACCGAGACCCTTTTGATCAGGAATGCAGAGGATCGGTATCGTTTGTTTTTGAAGAATTTCGGGCATCTGATGTCTCGTATCTCAGTGACAGAGCTGTCTAGTTATCTTGGTATAAGCCGCCAGAACCTAACGCTCATACGCAAGCGCCTCCTCGACGATTGACAAAAATTTGTCAGGTAAGTGTCGGGGGAAAAGACGATCTTTGCTTCAGTAATAATAAAAGTATGCAAATAACGTATTTTCAGACTCCGACACAGACGATTGATGTCGGAGGAGTCCCTATCGCTTATCGACATATCGGGGTGGAGGGCACAACGCCCATAATATACCTTAATCATTTGGCTGCAAATTTAGACGGTGCGACCCTATGATTATGGACAACTTGGCCAAGCACTTCACTATTATTAGTTTTGATTATCAAGGCATTGGTTTATCAGGAGGGAGCTCAGCTCTTTCGGTCGAAGAGATGGCTCAAGAGACAATCGCTTTTATTCAAGCCTTGGAGTATAGCAATGTTCATTTACTGGGGCTGTCCCTAGGCGGATTTGTGGCACAAGCTATGTTGCGAATGGCTCCTCATTTGATAGAGAGTGTTATATTGGCAGGTACAGGTCCCGCAGGAGATAAGGCTATTTCCTTTGTTCCTAGAATAACATTCTACGATATGTTGCGCGGATTCCTGACTGGTAATGATGCACGCTACTTCCTATTCTTCCCCAAGACGACAGAGGCACGGCATCAGGCCAAAGCATTTATCGCACGCACACAACCGCGCAAAAATAAGGACAAACCTACTACCCTGAAAGCTTTGCTCAGGCAACTTAGAGCTGTGGTTTCTTGGGCTAAGGCGGAACCACAAGATTTCTCAAATGTCAAACATCGGGTTTGGGTTGTTAATGGTGATTATGACCGTATGGTGCCGACCGCTGGAAGCCATGATCTGGCTTATCGCCTGCCCAATGCAAGCCTAACCATCTATAAGGGAGCTGGGCATGGGGCTATCTTTCAGGAAGCAGAGTTGTTTACTCAGCAAGCCATAGCCTTTTATAAAGCAAACGATCCTCTAATGAATTGTGTGAAATAAGTACGAAATATGAAAGCATTCCAGATATTCGGCTACAATAAAGATAGCTTGATTACCCAAAAAGTAGAGATTGGACGCCCTGATGTCAAACCCGATGAGGTGCTGATAGAGGTAAAGGCGGCAGGGGTTAATCCTCTTGATAATATGATCATACGAGGCGATGTAAAACTAGTAACACCTTATCATTTCCCTCTAACCCTGGGGAATGAATGCTCGGGGATTATTGTACAAGTCGGACAGGAGGTCCGTGATTTTGCCATTGGTGACAGAGTATTCACACGCCTTCCAACTAATCGGATCGGGGCTTTTGCCGAGTATGTTGCGGCCCCGGCTTCTGCCGTCGCTCGTATGCCGCAGGGACTTACTTTTGTGGAGGCTGCGAGTATTCCACTCACTGCACTTACCGCTTATCAAGCTTTGGAACTGATACAACCTAAGCCGGGAGCAACTGTTTTCATCTCCGGAGGCTCCGGAGGGTTGGGAGCAATGGCTATTCCTCTTGCTAAGGCATACGGACTTACTGTCTTTACCAATGGCAACAAAGAGAGCCGTGAGCGAGTACTGGCTCTCGGGGCAGATCGGTATTTGGATTACCGACAAGAGGATTATCTGGAAGATTTACCTCCTGTAGACTATATATTGGATAGCTTGGGAGGAAAAGAACTAAATAGACAGTTGAAACTCCTCAAAGAAGGGGGTAAGATCGTGTCATTAAGAGGATTGCCCAATGGGAGTTTTGCCAAACGGTTTGGTTTACCTTGGTGGAAGCAATGTCTATTCTCGTTGGTTGCTTTTCAATTGGATAGAGAAGCGCGGAAACGGAAAGTCACATATGACTTCTTATTTGTAGAGAGTAATGGAAGCCAACTGACAAAAATCGCTCAATTGGTAGAGCAACAGAACATTCGGCTCTCAATAGATAAGGTCTTCACCTTCGACCAAACGAATGATGCGCTTGCCAAGGTTGCACAGGCAGGCTCTATGGGTAAGGTTGTACTAAGTTTCGTAGACTAGATGCACAAAATCCTCAACACAACACATAGTCCTAAGGCACTTTCAAAGTCTGCGTGGCAAAGGTATGGTGAGGCTTATGTGCCGAAAGGGGGATGGAGATGTCAGCCTGAAGTTGTAGGGCTTTGAGTTGAACAAGGTAAGCCGAATAGGCAATGGGAGCAAAGAGCGTGATACGTTCATCAGGCCGATACCGCTCTTCTAATGCCCGCTTCAGGCAGAAGCTTCACACGGCAAAGCGTATTTGTCTTTTTCCTGCGAAATTTCAGCCACAACGCCCCTCATCATCCGTATAGAGGAGTTTCCGATTAAGTGCAACCATATCGCAATAGGCAACACCCGTATAACAGGAGAAGAGAAAGAGATTACCGGCGGTTTCCAACTCCACTTCATAAGGCTCATAAGTCAAACCCTGCAACCTATCCAACGAGGGGCGGTCTAAGGCACGTGGCAATTTCTTATCCCCTCGTTCCACCATACTATTCTCGAAAAGGAGTCTGTCGGCAAACCCTTTACAATATGTCAAACGACAAACTGTCTTCAAACAGATGCAGAGGGTATGAAAATAGCTTTGCGAGAACCCTAATTCGCCTTTGACACACTGCTCAAAGAGAAGAAAATCTTCCGTGATTTGACCGAATATTTATCGTCTGTTCTAAACTCTCTGCGAACAAAGTCCACAAAGTGCCGACGAGCCGAATGATAAATTCTCATTGATAAGGGCTTTAGGGCAATCCCTACACGCATCTCAGTCTCTTTCACCCGTCGCTGCGAAGACTGTCCATCACTCACAAAGTGTTCGATAGGTTGACTGCACCGAGGAGTAAGTTTCCAACTTGCCATTAGTTGCCATTGCTTCACGGCCCTTACCGTTCAGCCTGCTCTCACGAACATTCCACAACTTGAAGTCACACGAGAGCTTACACTTTTTATTTCCTCTTTATGGGAAAATGTGGAGGTGTCCCGTTGTAAAATGAGTCGCTATCGGATCTGAAGCGGTTTTCAGGGACCGGGAAGTGGGATTCAAGGGCAGATTATTGGTTTTCGGCGGCTGACCATTACCTTTCCGCCCCTGAAAATCACTTCAGATCCGGGGACACAGTAGTTTTTCTCCGCTACGGAGGAAGGACCTTTCGCCACCGCCTGCATCTCTCGTCCCTGAGCGCAATACAAATCATGGAGTAGCATGACCCTAAAAATACCTATCTTTACATGAGAAACTCACCACAAATAGATATTGTTATGGTAAGAAAAATGTTTTGGGGACTACTATGTCCTCTGTTGATATCGGCCTGCGGCACATCGCACGACAGAGCCGGCGGAAAAGAGCATACCGCACCGCTCACTCGCTATGTCGATCCGTTGATCGGCACAGGCGGACACGGACACGTTTTCGTCGGAGCGAGTGTCCCCTTCGGGATGGTACAGCTCGGTCCCACCTCCATCCCTCAGTCGTGGGACTGGTGCTCCGGCTACCATGAGTCCGACAGTACGGTGATAGGCTTCCCGCACACGCACCTCAGCGGTACCGGCATCGGCGACCTGCACGATGTGACATTGATGCCCGTCGTAGGGACCGTCACCTATGCTCGTGGTACAGAGGCCGACCCTCTCTCCGGACTATGGTCATATTCCGACCGGCAACGACAAGTGGTGCGACCGGGCTACTACGCCACACATCTACTACGTTATGGCATCGATGTGGAGCTGACCGCGACCAACAGAGTGGGGCTGCACAAGTACACGTTCCCTACGAGCAGCGAGTCCGCCGTGGTCTTCGACCTTGAGAACGGTGGCACGTGGGACAAAGCCACCGAAGCCTACATCTCCAAGGTGAGCGACACCACCATAGAGGGATACCGCCGCTCCACGGGCTGGGCGAGAGATCAGAGGGTCTACTTCGTGGCAGAGTTTTCTCGACCTTTCGATACACTCGAAGTGATTGCCGACGGCATCTCCGCTCCCGATAGCGGAAAGGGACAACGTCTCTACGCTCGAGCTTCGCTTCCGACCGATTCCGGCGTACCTCTTTACGTCAAAGTAGCCCTCTCCCCTACCTCCATCAAGCAAGCACGAAGCAATATGCAGAGCGAGCTACCTGGATGGGACTTCGACGCTACCGTACAAGCTGCCGAAGCGGCATGGGAAGCCGAGCTGTCCAAGGTGCGTATCGAGGCGCAGGACACCGCAGTACTCAGGACATTCTATACCGCACTCTACCACACGATGATAGCACCCTCTACCTTCGCCGACGCCAATGGCGACTACTTGGGTGCAGACCTTCAGATCCACAAAGGGGAAGACTTCGTGAACCATACCGTATTCTCCCTCTGGGATACATACAGAGCGGCGCACCCTCTTATGACTCTCATTCACCCCGAGAAGATGAACGACATGACAAAGACCATGATAAATATATACCGACAGCAGGGAAAGCTGCCCGTCTGGCACCTATGGGCGAACGAAACCAATACCATGGTCGGCAACCCGGGTGTATGTGTCCTTGCCGACGCTATACTCAAAGGATATGTCTCCGATACGGAAGCAGCGTACGAAGCTCTGAAAGTATCGTCGATGCTTGACGAGAGAGGCATGGGGGCACGTAAGCAATTCGGATTCATTCCTTATACAGAGATGCAGGAGTCTGTGGCATACGATATGGAGTATGCCATAGCAGACAGAGCCGTTGCAGAGGTAGCAAAGAGGCTCGGGAAGGAGGAGGACTACACCTACTTCCTCGAGAGGAGCAAGTCGTACCAGCACCTCTTCGACCCCGTGACCGGCTTCATGCGTGGGCGAGGTGTCGAAGGGAGGTTCAGAGCACCGTTCAACCCCGTGGCTTCGACCCATCGAGACGATGACTACTGCGAGGGCAACGCCTGGCAGTACACGTTCCTCGTGCCACACGATCTCGAAGGACTCGTGGACTGTTTCGGCAGCAGCGATCGATTTGTCGTCAAGCTCGACTCTCTCTTCACCATCAGTTCGGCTCTCGAAGGTGAGCATGTATCTCCCGACATCTCGGGACTCATAGGTCAATATGCGCACGGCAACGAACCCAGTCACCACATCATCTACTTCTACACCATGCTCGGGCAACCGGGCAAGACGGCAGACCTCGTGCGAAGGGTGCTGAGCGAGCTGTACCACGACCGCCCCGACGGGCTCTCGGGCAACGAGGATGCCGGACAGATGTCGGCATGGTACATCCTCTCCGCTCTGGGCTTCTATCAGGTCGAACCGGCAGGGGGACGCTACTTCTTCGGCTCTCCTATCATAGACAAGGCACAACTCAAAGTGCGCGACGGTGTATTCGACATCACGGTGAAGGGTAACAGCTCAGCGAACAAGTACATCCGCTCCGTGACCCTCAACGGCAAAGCACACCCCAAAGCGTGGATAGACTTCGAGGAGATTGCACGTGGTGGGACACTCGAAATAGAAATGGGTACGATCCCCACCCTATGGTATGAAGCTCCCGCATACTAATTGCCGCTAAAGGGCACGGGCACCTCCTTAAAAGGGTGCGGTAAAAGGGGGATAGATTACAGGTAAAGCAAAAACCTCTTACCTGTAATCTATTCCCCTTTTACCGCACCTGAAACTATGTTCAGCGGCCGAAAACCACTTTTCCGGGGTTGATGATTACCTTTCTGCAACGGATAATCAGTATCCCGCTGCTGAAAACGACTTCATATCCCAATGGGGGGAAGTCCTCTACCGATACGGTGCAATGTCCCTACCGTCCCGGCCTCTCATCGGGAAAGTATCGGTGATTCAGCACAAGCCGTTCGGCTCATTTTATCTACCTTTGTGCATCAAGCAAACAATCGGGCACTGAGCCCACAGCAAGAGGCACACTCGAGAGACCTCCTACGGAGAGAATCTCCCGTGACCGGAAAGTGAACTATGATGAAGCTCAATATATCGAAGCAAAGGAGCAGCATGCTTCACGGAGTATTGCTCATAGGGCTGTTCTCCTGTTCGGCGTTTTATCTCGGCAGCATGGGGTGGGCACAAGCCTTGTCGCTAAGCCCGATGGTCATAGGTATCGCCCTGGGGATGCTCTATGCCAACAGCCTGCGCAATAACCTTCCCGACACGTGGGTGCCGGGTATAGAATTCTGTTCGAAAAAGATACTTCGCCTCGGGATCATCCTCTATGGGTTCAGACTTACCTTTCAGGACGTGCTAGTAGTCGGGCTGCCTGCCATCTGCATAGATGCCCTCATAGTAGCCGGTACCATTGCGCTGGGGATCGTGGCAGGCAGGCTTCTCAAGATAGACCGAAGCATAGCTCTCCTCACCGCCTGCGGCAGCGGGATATGCGGAGCTGCGGCGGTGCTCAGCGTAGATGGTGCAATCCGTCCGCAGCCGTACAAGACGACAGTATCCGTGTCTACGGTGGTGATCTTCGGGACACTCTCAATGTTCTTGTACCCGGTTATGTACCGCATGGGCTTGCTGGGGCTAAGTCCCGAGGAGATGGGGTTGTATACCGGAGCGACCGTGCACGAGGTGGCTCATGTCGTAGGGGCAGGCAATGCCATGGATGCGGCAGTAAGCGATACGGCAGTCATAGTAAAAATGATAAGAGTCATAATGCTGGTACCGGTACTACTGATAATCGCCTATGGCGTATCGAGAGGATGGAGTGGAGAGACCCAGGAAAAGGCAAAACGGAGGGTGAGTATCCCTTGGTTTGCAGTACTCTTCCTGGTCGTCATCGGTGTGAACTCTTTCCGGTGGCTGCCGGCACCGGTCACAGATGGGATCAATACGTTCGACACATTCCTCCTGACCATGGCGATGACAGCACTGGGGACAGAGACAAGCATCGACAAGTTCAAACGAGCGGGATTCAAGCCTTTCCTACTGGCGGCAATCCTTTATGTGTGGCTTCTGGGCGGAGGGCTGCTGCTTACGAAGTACTTAGTCCCGTTGCTCACGTAGCGGTCCGGATCTACGGGGAAGTGTCTCCTCCCGGGGTGCTTAGGGGCAAAGGTATAGCGCAGGTCATACCCTCCTCGGGAGCGGGCGACGGAAGATAGTGGTGCATTTTCTCTATCTTTGCAACTCACAATCTTTCATATGTTCCATGTCACTCAGTAAAAGGCAGGCCTTCAAGATAGCCACGCCCATATTTATATCCCTCCTGGCACACAACATCATCGGTATCACCGACACGGCCTTCATGGCTCGTCTCGGCGAAGTAGAGCTGGGAGGCGCAGCCATGGCAGGGATGGTCTACTTCTGCATCTTTACCCTTGGCTTCGGTCTCGGTATGGGGACGCAGATCATCATAGCGCGTCGCCACGGCGGAGGCCAGGACGAGGCGATAGGAACAGTGATGGCTCAGAGCATCTTGATGCTTGCCGTGGCGGCAGTCTTTACCGTCGTGCTCTCACTCCTCTTCGGTGCGTCGTTGTACAGGATACTGCTCTCGTCCGAACAGGTCGCAAATGTGGCTATCGAGTACTGGGAGTACAGAGTGTGGGGATACCTCTTTGCTTTCATCTGTACGGTATTCCGCTCGTTCTTTGTCGGCATAACCCGCACAAAGGTGCTGACCTACAACGCCATAGTAATGGCTCTGGTGAACGTGATACTCGACTACGGACTTATCTTCGGTCACTTAGGATTGCCGGAGCTTGGGGTCAAAGGGGCTGCCATAGCGTCTGTCGTTGCCGAAATCTCTTCGCTCCTCTTCTACATCATATACACCATCCGCAAGGTAGATCTGAAACGTTATGGGTTGTCACTGCGCACCCTTACGCGAATGGAACCGGGACTGATGCGCGTGACACTCAATCTGTCGGTGTACTTGATGCTTCAATCCCTCATCAGCATGGCTGTATGGACAGTATTTTTCATAATGATAGAGAAGCTCGGAGAGAGATCGCTTGCCATAGCTACCATAATCCGAAGCATCTATATCCTGCTCTATATCCCCGTGAGTGCCTATGGGACAGTGGTAAATACCTCTGTGAGCAACTTCATAGGCGCAGGAGAGGAGAGACAGATACCGCAACTCCTGCGGATGATACGCAAGATCTCGGTGCTTACGATGCTTACCATCTGTACGTTCATGCTGGTGGCTCCTCGCCTGACACTGCATATATTTACCGACGATCCCCAACTGATCACTGAAGCCATCCCATCCCTCTTTGTAGTATGTATCGCTCTTACGGTATGCTCGGTAGGGAATATGTACTTCAGTGCCGTATCCGCCACGGGGGCGACAAAGAAAGCACTCTTCATCGAAATGAGCACTATCGCCGGCTATCTCGTCTACTCCGCCATACTTGTCTATATCTTTCGGGCACCGGTACATATCTGCTATACCGTCGAGATACTATACTACATCGTCATCGGCTGGATGAGCCACAGATTTGTACTATCAAACAAATGGAAAGACCCCAAATGGTCCCGCCTAAACTAAGGGGTCCGTACGAAGTCTTTATTTTTTCGTAACTTTGAGCGTTGCGAATACGCAATGTTATTTATATCCACAATACACTAGATTGAGTATGAACAAAAAAACATTTACAAGCGTACTTTTTGCAAGCGCATTAGTATTGCTTCTCGCAGCTTGTAGCTCATTGAAGCCGTTAGACACACGCTACGTTAAGGTAGATCCGCAACCTCTCGTCGTAAAAGGGGGTAAAGTCCCTGCGACGATCACAGTAGACATCCCTGCCAAATGGTTTAACAAGAAAGCTGAAGTACTTGTGACTCCGGTCCTTCGCTATGCAGGCGGAGAAGCGAAAGGGACGACTTATGCCCTCCAAGGTGAAAAGGTCAGAGGGAATGGTACTACCGTCAATTATGCTCAAGGGCAAAAAGTCACATTCTACCCGGAATATGACTACGTCCCTGCGATGCAGAAGTCGGAGTTATACCTGACTTTCACTGCTCGCATCGGGAAGAAGAACATCAAGCTACCAGATATCAAGGTAGGTGAAGGCGTCATCGCCACCGAAGCTATCGCAAGCCACAAGTTTGCGACTACCGCTCTCGCTCCGGATGCGTTCCAACGCATCATCAAGGAGAAGCACGATGCAGACATCCTCTTCCTTATCCAGCAGTCGAACCTTCGCTCAGGCGAGCTCAACAAAGAGACTATCCGTGAGTGGAAAGGTATAGTAAAGAATGCCGACGATGCGCCAAATCAAAATGTAGACGTCGAAGTACAAGCATATGCTTCTCCGGACGGTGGTCTCACCCTCAACGAGAAACTCGCTGCTCAACGCGAAAAGAACACTTCTTCGTACGTGAAGCGTGAACTAAAGCGTAGCAAAGTAGACGCACCCGTCAATGCTTACTACACTGCACAGGACTGGGAAGGCTTCAAGACTCTTGTGGAAAAGAGCAACATCCAAGACAAAGATCTCGTACTCCGAGTGCTATCAATGTATCCGGATCCTGAGGTACGCGAAAGAGAGATAAAGAACATCTCTTCCGTCTTCCGCCAACTCGCTGACGAAATCCTCCCACAACTCCGTCGTTCACGTCTGATCGCAAACGTAGAGATTATCGGTAAGAGCGACGAAGAGCTCGCTGAGATGGGGACAAAGACTCCGGAAAAGCTCAACGTAGAAGAGCTTCTCTACTCTGCAACTCTCTTCAACGACGACGCCACTAAGCAACATATCTACACTTCGGTAACGAAGATCTATCCACAAGATGCGCGTGCGTACAACAATCTTGGCACACTTGCATACCGTGCAGGCGACTACGCCAAGGCGGCAGAATACTTCAGCAAGGCAGCAGGAAGCGATAACAAGTCTGCTCTCATGAACCTCGGGCTCATCGCTCTCGGTGAAGGTAAGGTGGCTGAGGCCGAACAACTCCTCGGCAATGCCGGCAACCTCCCAGAGATCTCTTCCGCTCTCGGTCTTCTCTACATCCGTCAGGGCAAGTATGCAGAAGCTGCTAAGCTCCTCGCCAATGAGGCAAGCAACAACGGTGTCCTCGCACAGATCCTGAACCTCGACTACAATCGTGCACTTGACCTTGTAGGCAAGATTGCCAAGCCGGACGCTACCACTCATTACCTCAAGGCGATCATCGGTGCACGCACTGCGCAGACCGACCTCGTACGCGAAGGCATCCAGCAGGCAGTAGCTCTCGACCCGAGCATCGCAACTATGATTGGCAACGACGGTGAGTTCGCGAAGTATGTAGGTCAAGACTTCTTCCGCTCACTCATCAAGTAAGGTCATGTCGCTCTGACGACACGATAAGTATAACGAAGAAGGGCAGTACGTGCTATGCGTACTGCCCTTCGCTGTTGTGGTATTTACATTATCTTTGTACATACATCACGAGAAGTTATATCTATGGCATGCGGAAATAAATTTCGAGCTACTCATATAGAGGGCGTGAGGGGACGTATCGACACCGAGGAGGAGCTCCGACTCGCCCTACGGGAGAAGTCGTGGAGAGGAATCCTCATCCAGGGTCTTGACCTCGCTCCGTATGCCAAGGAGCTTATGGAGATAGAGATCCGACAGTGCATATTCCTCGGATGCAGTCTCCCCCCACTACTGACCCGACACCTCTCCGTGCACAACGACCTCTTCGGAGATATGGACGTGCCGTACGAAGTATTCAGACCCATCCCCTACACCAGGGAGACGCTGTACGGGGGATTTGACCCTGGGTACCCCGACAGTTACGAGCACACGTATGACCGCAAGGTGTACAAGCACTTCGAAGCCTGCGGTCACTCGCTCACGAATGCCCATGAGGTCCTCGCCCGCACCCTGCACGACTTCTCCATGCGTATCACCATGAACGAGATACTGCTGGACTACGACGAACGAGATGTCGTAGCAGTCATGGGCGGACACAAGGTCGGGCGCAATGAAAGGACGTACAGAGACATCTGCAAGATCTCCAAAGCACTGACCGAAGCAGGCAAGCTGATGGTCTCCGGTGGGGGCCCGGGTGCCATGGAGGCAGCACACCTCGGTGCATGGTTTGCAGGCAAGGAGACGCACCTCCTCGACGAAGCGATAGCACACCTCGCCACGGCACCGAGCTACACTCACCCTCGTTGGCTGGCAACTGCCTTTGAGGTGATCGGGCGATACCCGGAGAGCAAGTATCGGAGCCTGAGTATCCCCACGTGGGTGTACGGACATGAGCCCCCGACTCCCTTTGCAAGCGATATCTGCAAACTGTTTGAGAACAGCCTCCGTGAGGAGGGGCTCCTCGCCATAGCCGTAGGCGGTATCGTCTTCGCTCCGGGGAGTGCCGGCACGATGCAGGAGATCTTCCAGGACTTGGCCCAGAACCACTATCGTTCCTACGGCACTTCAAGCCCTATGGTATTCCTCGACAAGGACTTCTGGACCGAGACAATCCCTCTCTACCCCCTACTACAACGGATGCAAGAGCAGGGGCGGATAGGCGACCATGTCGCCCTTTCGATTAGCGATGATGCAGAGGAGATAGTAGACTTTTTACTTAGGGCACGAAAAAAAATCCCCGTAATCTCTTGCACGGTTCGGAAATAATCCGTTACTTTGCATCGGAAATCAAACGCGGAAGTAGCTCAGTTGGTAGAGCATAACCTTGCCAAGGTTAGGGTCGCGGGTTCGAGTCCCGTCTTCCGCTCTAAGGGAAAAGTAAAGGCTGTGTCTGGATTCAGACGCAGTCTTCTTCGTTTATGTAGGTGCACTCCCCGACTTTGAGGAAGATCTCGGACTGGTAGAGAAGGGCTTCAGGAACGGTCACGAATTTCCGGATATCTGGATCTGAGGTTGTAATCCGGGGTCGAAAACCAGTTTTCAGCTCCGGATTATTACTTTTCAGCCCTCGGTTATTAGTTTTCAGTGGCTGAAAACAACTCAGAATGTGGTAGAGAGCTACTTCCTTACGGCATATCCACAGGGTTCTCGCCCTTCAAGGGGATGGAGAAGCAGGGAATGTACAAAGAAGAGGGGCTATGCCGTAGCTGGATCTACGGCATAGCCCCTCTTCTTCCAGCCCTTATCACCAAGGGCTCAATGACTATTGAAGATGGAGTTGTAGACCTTCTCGGTAGACCCTTTGCCGGCACTGATGTAGGCTGCTGCCTTGGCACCGGTCCTCTTACGGTATGTTTCGTCCGAAAGGAGCGAGTACATAAGCCGGGAGAGGTCGTCTCTCCCCTCGACCGAAAAGCCTCCGCCTGCGGCTATAAGCCCTACCGCCTCCATAAACTTGCGGTACTTGGGACCGAAAATGACGGGCACTCCGTACACCGCTGCCTCAGGCGTATTGTGGATACCCCGACCGAACCCTCCGCCTATATAGGCAATGTCGGCATAGCGATAGAGCGATGAGAGGAGTCCCATACGATCCACGACCAGAAGATCGGCATCACGTACGGCTTCAAGATCTGTCACCTCCGTGTGTAGTAGCACCCTCGTGTCGGGAGACACCTGCTCCTTGATATGACGAGTATGCTTCTCCGTGATCTCATGAGGGACAATGATGAGGCGCACATCCCCATACTCCCTGAAAACGGGCAGATAGACGTCTTCGTCCTCTTCCCACGAGCTTCCCACGATGACCACCTTCTTGCCATGACGGTGTGCATCCTCTGCAAAGGTCTCGACGATAGGGTCCGTCTTGGCGTTCGCACATATGTCGAGGACTCTATCCATACGTGTGTCGCCGGTGATCGATACTTGCTCTATGCCGATACCGGAAAGGAGCCGGGCCGACTCCTCGTTCTGCACGAAAATGTGCCGAAAGGAGCGCAACCCTTCCCTGAAAATCTCGCCCTTGGGTCTGAAGAAGTGTTGCTCGGGTCTGAAAATTGCGGAGATGAGAAACGTAGGGATACTCTTCGACTTCAGGTACGACAGTGTATGAAGCCAGATCTCATACTTGATGAATATCGCTTTCTCGGGCGAAAGGATATCTATGAACTTACGAAGAGAGGGGGACGTGTCGTAGGGGATATACAGTACAATGTCTGCGAGAGGGTAGTCCTTCCGAACTTCGTACCCCGACGGAGAAAAGAATGTAAGGCATATCTTGTACTCGGGATTGGAGGCCTTGAGGCGTTCGATCAGGGGACGCCCCTGCTCAAACTCTCCCAAAGAGGCGGCATGGATCCACACATACTTAGAGTCGGGATCGCGTCTCTCTTTCAGCTTTTTCAGTAAACCTCGCCGCCCTTGCGTCATCAGACGTGCCTTGCGATGGATAGGTGATAACAGACGAATGACACTGAAGTATCCCTTCAGTGCCATATCGTATATGCTCATATACAGAGACTTCATAGATGATGTCGCATCTTCGGATTTCAGATGGTGATAGAAGTGAGACTGCGTTGCAGACGTGCAAGCGTCTCTGCCTTACCTAAGAACTCCATTATATCATATATGTGTGGGCCCTTGGGTGCACCTACTAGTGCAAGGCGTAGGGCATTCATCACGGCACCCATGCCAAGTCCTTCGGTTTCGATCCAGCTTTTGATGATCGGCTCGAGCACTTCGGCTCTGAAGTCCTGCACGTCGTCGAGGAGCTGGCACGCCTTTGTGATCTGCGCAGGGGTATCCTCCTTCCACCTCTTCTGCACCGTCTTGGCGTCATACTCGGTAGGAGCGACAAAAAGGAAGGCGACCTGCTCGACGACATCGGGCAACAACGTGATACGATCGCGTACCAAAGCAAGGGCACGCTCGAGTCTCTCCTCGGTCACATCCATACCCGCAGCGGTGCAATAAGGCATCGAGAGCTCGGCAAGGCGTGTCAGGTCGTACTCCTGGACATACTTATGGTTGAACCACTTCCCTTTCTCATAATCAAACTTGGCGCCACTCTTGCTACAACGTCCCAAGTCGAACTTACGGATAAGCTCATCCATCGACATCATCTCGGTATCATCGCCGGGGTTCCATCCGAGAAGAGCAAGGAAATTGACCACAGCTTCGGGCAGATATCCGCTCTCCCGATACCCGGAACTTATAGTCCCGTCGGGGGCGTTCCACTCAAGAGGGAAGACAGGGAAGCCGAGACGATCGCCATCACGTTTGCTTAGCTTGCCGTTGCCCTCCGGCTTCAACAACAGAGGTAAGTGAGCAAAGCGAGGCATCGTATCCTCCCAGCCGAGCGAGCGATACAACAAAACGTGCAAAGGAGCAGAGGAGATCCACTCCTCACCACGTATAACATGGGTGACCTCCATGTGATGATCATCCACGATGTTGGCAAGGTGATAGGTGGGGAGATCGTCACTCGACTTGTAGAGGACCTTATCATCCAAGACGGATGAGTTGATACAGACCTGACCCCTGATCATATCTTCGACGACAATATCCTGACCCGGCTCGATCTTCAAACGCACCACAAAAGGTACGCCTGCGGCTTCGAGCGCATCACACTCGGCTTCTGAGAGGACAAGACTATTCTTCATCCCGAGGCGAGTAGAGGCATCGTACTGGAAGTTTTCTATCTCTTTACGCTTTGCATCGAGCTCTTCGGGAGTGTCGTATGCCTTATATGCGAGTCCGTTATCGAGCAGCTGATGGACATACTTTCGGTAGATGTCTCTGCGTTCGCTCTGACGATAGGGTCCGAAGTCCCCGCCATACGATACGCCTTCGTCAAACTTTATGCCCAACCACTCCAATGAGGAGATGATATACTCCTCTGCCCCCGGCACAAACCTCGCAGAGTCTGTATCCTCGATACGCAATATCATATCCCCGCCGTGCTGACGAGCGAAGAGGTAGTTGTACAACGCCGTACGTACGCCTCCGATATGCAGAGGACCTGTAGGGCTTGGAGCAAATCTCACTCTCACCTTTCGGTTTGTATCTATCGTCATGTTAGTTTCGTTGTTATGGTTAGACTATTCGATTGGATCCTCATCAAGCATCACACCACCCGCGTCTTCGTCGTACTCTTCATCGTCCATCTCCTCATAGTAGACCGAAGACATCAAGTCATCGTCATCCATCTCTTCGGCAAAACTTAGGTGTAGATTGCGTCGCACGATCGGCGACACGTCGTGGAAGTTATTGGTAGTGATGCTTGCCCATACCAGATCCTTGAGCGTCTGAACTCCCTTGCCTGTAACGGCACTGAAGAACACGACCGGGACACCATCCGGTAAAGTCGGACGCAACATATCCTCCAGCTCCTCATCGATAAGGTCAGATTTGGAGATTCCCAGTACTTTGTTCTTCTCCATTAAGTCAGGGTTGTATCGCTCCAACTCATTCAGAAGGATGGTATACTCCTTAGCGATATCCTCCGTGTCGGCAGGAATGATGAAAAGAAGTACGGAGTTGCGCTCTATATGTCTCAAGAAACGGATGCCGAGACCCTTCCCTTCCGAAGCCCCTTCTATAATTCCGGGGATGTCGGCCATGACAAAGGAGCGATCGTCACGGTAAGTGACGATCCCAAGGTTCGGTTCAAGCGTTGTAAAAGGGTAATTGGCAATCTTCGGCTTGGCGGCGGAGACAACTGAAAGTAGGGTAGACTTGCCGGCATTAGGGAATCCGACAAGACCGACATCCGCAAGGAGCTTCAGCTGCAATACGACAATCATTTCGCGATAAGGCTCTCCGGGCTGAGCATATCTCGGAGCTTGGTTGGTCGAAGTTTTGAAGTTTGTGTTGCCCAATCCACCCTTACCGCCCTTAAGAAGCAGTATGACCTCACCGTCTTGCTTGACATCGCATATATAATCTCCGCTCTCTGCATTGTATACGACCGTACCGCACGGCACATCTATATATACATCCTGACCGTCCTTGCCGGAAGAGTTCTTCGCACTTCCCGGCTCTCCATGCGAAGCAAATACGTGACGGTCATACTTAAGATGTAGCAGTGTCCAATAGTTTCGGTTACCTCTAAGGTAGATGTCCCCACCCCTTCCACCATTACCTCCGTCAGGGCCGCCTTTAGGGATGTACTTTTCTCTTCGGAAGTGGGATGACCCACGCCCGCCTTTGCCCGACCGGCAATATATCTTGACGTAATCTACGAAGTTGGACTCTGCCATCTATCTCCTGTCTGTTATATGTTTACTTCGACTCAAGATGCTTCTTGATGTCAGCGATGATACGTGCTGTAATCTCGGAGATATCGCCTACCCCTTTGACGGGCACATGACGACCTCGCTCTTTGTAGTATGCCATCACCGGGACTGTGCGGGAACGATATACTTCAAGACGCTGACGAATAGCATCGGCATTGTCGTCGGAGCGACCGGAGATCTCACCTCTCTTGAGGAGCCGTTCGACCAGCACCTCCTCGGGGACCTGTAAGTCTACAAGAGCGTCCACTCTCTGTCCACGCTTCTCAAGCATTCTGTCGAGAGCCTCTGCCTGTACTACGGTGCGGGGGAATCCGTCGAAGATCACACCTCGTTCGTGATGGAGTCCATCAAGGACGTGAGCCAGCACGTCGATGATTACTTCATCCGGCACGAGTTGCCCATTGTCTATATATTCTTTAGCGAGCATACCGGTAGGGGTACCACGTTTTATCTCGCTCCTAAGCACATCTCCGGTAGATATATGATAGAGGTTGAAGTGTTCCTTTATGGCATCACTCTGAGTCCCTTTGCCTGACCCCGGGGCTCCAAAAATAATTATGTTAAGCATATCGACAATAGATTAAGATCCAACCATCACCAAAACTATTCTGACATCAAGGCATCGGAATCCGACCTTGACGTATATGGTCAGTCACACACCTTATATATATCCTTGTACATTCTACCGTGCCCGTCGTAATCGAGTCCATGGCCGACGATAAAATCATTGGGAATCTCCATCCCTACATAGTCTGGCCTCACATCCTTTACCTGCAAGGCCGCCGGCTTTGAAAGCATCACGGCGACCTTTATCTCTTTAGCACCGCGCGACTTATACAGTTCTATGATCTTGTGTAGCGTAAAGCCTGTATCTATAAGATCCTCAATAATCACCACTGTACGGTCATGCAGATCCGCCTTTGGTGCGATCTCTTCGGTCAATGTTCCGGTAGAGTGCATCCCTTCGTACGATGAATACTTTGCAAACATCAGCTCGTACTTGTCGTCAAGTTCGAGCATCAACTCGGCTGCAAAGGTAAATGCGCCGTTAAGGATACACACAAACAAAGGGTTCTGAGCAGAGAGATCCTCTTTGATCTCACGTGCCACACGAGCAATCTCCGGTTTGAGTGTTTCATACTTCATATACAACTCAAACTCACGATCCTTTATTTGAACTCTTTTCATATCCATATTGTTTTGAAATCAAAGAAGTCTTACAAAGGTAACAAAAACTTAGGCAAGAGTAAATATCCTACTCTACCACAAATGAAACTTATTGATTCTATGACATTCAATGCTATGCGTATTTCGATCCGCTCGGTTATATTTGCACTGCTTACGGTACTATTATGTGTAAGCACCGCCGATGCGGCACAAAACAGTCTAACAACAGAGAAAAAGCGTATGAAAAGAGAGATCTATCTGGCAGGAGGATGCTTCTGGGGCGTCGAGCATTTCTTCAAAAAGATCGAGGGTGTCACCACCACACAGGTCGGATATGCCAACAGCCTGATCGACAACCCGACCTACAAAGAGGTATGCAGTGGCACGACAGGAGCGGTCGAAGCCGTGCACATTACCTATGACAGCGAGAAGGTAGCACTTAGCTTCCTCCTCGACATGCTCTACAAGATCATCAATCCTACCTCACTCAACAAGCAAGGCAACGATATCGGGACACAGTACCGTACGGGCATCTACTACACCGATGCGCATGATCTCAGCATCATTCGCCATAGTCTCGGAGCACTCCAAGCGCGCTATTCCAAGCCCGTAGTCGTTGAAGTGCTACCTCTTCGCAACTTCTTCGCAGCCGAAGATTACCACCAAGATTATCTCGATGCCAATCCCGGAGGCTATTGCCACGTACCGAGGGAAATGTTTGGAGTGGCTCTCTCCGCCCAATGTCCTCCATCGCTCATCGAACAGGACAATATCTTGCGCCGGCAAGCTCCGCAAAAGAGCGAACGCGATCAAGCCATCGCACGTCTCACACCCATGCAACGCAAGGTCGCACTTGAGAATGGGACAGAGCCTGCTTTCGCAAATGAGTACTGGGATTTCGACGAAGAGGGCATCTATGTCGATATCCTAAGCGGCACCCCTCTCTTTTCTTCGTTGGACAAGTTCGCATCTTCGTGTGGCTGGCCTGCATTCGCCAGACCAATCTCTTCGGCTGTCGTGTACAATAAGCTCGACAAATCACACGGGATGCTGCGCACAGAGGTACGCAGCAAAGGGGCAGACATCCACCTCGGACACGTCTTCAACGACGGGCCGAAAGAACTTGGAGGCCATCGCTACTGCATCAATAGTGCCGCCCTGCGCTTCATCCCGAGAGACAGTCTCAGAGCAAAGGGCTACGGAGAGTACGAAGCTCTCTTCACCAAACCGAAACCAAAGAAATAAACATCACAATCTTGCCTAAGGTACGGCACCGCCCTCTTCTCGGAGAGAGCGGTGCCGTTTCTGTATATGTCCGCATGGTTTTTCCCCCTTTCCCATCCAGATAATCCAAAGAGCACAGATCCTCCCAGACAGACTTACGACCTCTTTTTTAGTACATACGTGGAGGGAGAGGGGTGGTAGGCGGAGAAAGCGCCTTTTTATTCGTAACTTTGCGGGGTGTAAACGACATGATATGAAGAAGTTTTTCGAAACCCTGCGCCGCTTCATCCCTCCCTACAAATGGTATTTGGTGGCAAACATCGTATTCAATGTACTGACGGCCCTGCTCAATCTCGTCTCTTTTGCTGTGATCATCCCGATCCTCCGAGTGCTTTTCCGCATCGAAGTGGCGGAGTATGAGTATATCCCTTGGGAGTCTGTGCAGCTCTTCGGACCCGGAGGGTTCAGTGCCTTTGGCGAAGCAGTTACCAACAATTTCAACTACGCCCTCGTCCAGATGATCGAGGAGTACGGAGCGACCACTTCGCTTATATTTCTCGGGCTCTTCCTTGTCGCTATGACTTTGCTCAAAGTCTCGGCGGCTTATCTCAGTTCATACTTTCTCGTGCCCATACGTACCGGGGTGGTACGCGACATACGCAACAGCATCAACGCAAAAGTGCTGGCACTTCCCATGAGTTTCTTCAGCGAAGAGCGTAAGGGAGATATCATCGCACGCATCACCGGAGACGTATATGAGGTCGAATCCTCCCTTATGAGCTCGCTCGATATGCTGTTCAAGAACCCGATCATGATACTCGTCTTCATCACAAGTATGATTATCATCAGTCCTCAGCTCACGCTCTTTGTGCTGATTCTCTTGCCTCTGGCCGGGGTCATTATGGGGAAGATCGGCAAGAGTCTCAAGCGACACTCCTCTCAGGAGCAGGAGCAAGCGGGGCTACTTACGAGCATCATCGAGGAGACTCTCGGAGGGCTTCGGATCATCAAGGCATTCAGAGCCGAAGGGATGATACAAAAGAGATATGCCCAACAGAATGAAGTCTTCAGACATCTCTCAGGTCGTGTCCGCAAACGCCAGCTCCTCGCACACCCGATGAGCGAATTCCTCGGCACTCTTACCATTGTCGTCGTGCTATGGTACGGGGGGACTCTGATCCTTGCCAACAACTCTTCCATCGACGCAAGCACATTCATCTACTATCTCGTCATATTCTACAGCCTCATCAATCCCGCCAAGGAGTTCACCCGATCCATTTACTCGATACAGAAGGGTATGGCTTCTCTCGAGCGGGTAGACAAGATCCTCCTCGCAGAGTCCGATATCATCGACCCGCAAGAGCCGCTCCCCCTCACATTCGAACGGAGCGTGGCACTGGAGAATGTCTCGTTTCGTTACAAAGATGCCTGGGTGCTCAAGGATATCAATCTCGTCATCCCGAAAGGGAAGACCGTAGCCATCGTGGG
>JBHBLB010000017.1:0-54044 GCA_041791495.1 Porphyromonas sp. | reverse complement strand
TTGAAGAACTCTCCGACTTCGACAAACTCATCAAAGTTGAAACTCATATTACAAATCCCTATGACTCTCTTGAGCATGTACTCTTGGCGTTCGAGGGGAGTAACACAGTCTATATCGTCGAATGCGTCTTGCTGCAGGATTACAAAGTCGATAAGTTCGGACTTCCAGAATATCTCATGGTATTCTACAGGTACTCCATCATCACCGAGGATATTGATTTGTTCGGCAATTTCCTTACCTCTTTGCATTCTTGTTTTTGCTTCGTTCACCATTGGTATCCAGTTTTCACCGACAATCTCAGATATATATTCTGCAAACTCAGGATACTCCAGGTACTTTGAATAACTATCTATCGGGTTCACGGCAGGATATCTCTTACGGTCTGCGCGAGCCTGTTCGAGAGCATAGAAGCATCGAGCCACCTTTTTGGTATTCTCCGTTACGGGTTCTTTGAGGTTACCGCCGGCAGGAGATACTGTCCCAATGAAGGTCACCGATCCGGTTTTTCCGTTCTTGAGCTGTACATACCCTGCACGAGCGTAGAAGTTGGCTATGATGGCAGACAAGTCCATCGGGAACGCATCAGGGCCAGGAAGCTCTTCGAGGCGGTTGGACATCTCGCGAAGAGCCTGAGCCCATCGGGATGTAGAGTCAGCCATCAATAGTACTTTAAGACCCATTGCCCGATAATACTCTGCAATGGTCATAGCAGTGTACACTGAAGCCTCGCGTGCTGCCACAGGCATATTCGATGTATTTGCAATAATGATGGTACGCTCCATGAGTTTTCTTCCGGTGTGGGGGTCTACGAGTTCCGGGAACTCCTTGAAGATTTCCACAATCTCATTGGCACGTTCCCCACAAGCCGCGATGATTACTATGTCGGCCTCGGCTTGTTTAGAAATAGCGTGCTGGAGAACAGTCTTACCTGTACCGAAAGGCCCGGGGATAAATCCCGTACCGCCTTCGACAATCGGGTTCATTGTATCTATGATACGCACTCCTGTCTCGAGAAGTTTGAATGGTCTAGGCTTATCGACATGGACGAGAATAGGCTTTTTCACAGGCCATTTTTGCACCATCGTGAGGGGCAATTCCTTACCGCTCTCATTCATGATAACCGCAATAGTGTCATCGACAGTGTATTCGCCCTTTTCGGCTATGCTTTTCACCATGTAAGTCCCCTCGAGCCCGAAAGGTGTCATGATACGATGAGGTTGGTTATTTTCATCGACCTCTCCGAGCCAGCTGCCGGCTACTACCGGCTCGCCTACCTTTACGAGGGGAGTGAAGAGCCACTTACGCTCACGATCGAGAGGGTCAGTGTAGTCCCCTCTTTTGAGAAATACGCCCTCCATCTTATCGAGATCATTCTGCAATCCGTCGAAGTTCTTGGAGAGCATCCCGGGACCGAGCTGCACCTCAAGCATATGTTGTTCAAAAGTGGCTTCGTCTCCGACCTTCATACCACGCGTGCTATCGAAGACCTGTACGTAAGCGTTGTCTCCAATCACCTTGATCACTTCAGCCATCAATGCTCTCCCGCGTACCGAAACGAAGCAAATTTCATTCTGTGCGACTGGACCATCTACCCCGATGGTTACGAGGTTGGAGACAATCCCTTTCACTACACCTTTAGTTTTCATCACTTGAATATGTATGTCTTGTTGTTATTTCCAAATCACAATATATAATTATGCAGTATCGGATGGCGACTACTTCTTTTTGTTCTTTTCGACAAAGGAGGCAAGCTCATCCCTACCCTCTTTTTTCAGACCCATAATGATTTCTCTGAAGCGCTCCTTTCCCATTGCCTTATCAAGTACAATCCAGCGTTCGAGGATCTGAAGTTTGAGTAGGTATGCTACCATGGCATTGATCGAAAATGTATCAGTGAAGGTGAGTTCATCCAGAAATCTCCATTTGAATGCATCGATCTTGCGTTCACGATGCATAGGATCGCTTTCCTCTCCTATCTTCATTATCTCTGCTACCATCTCACCTCCGTCGAGGGTGTTTATATCGCTCCATACACCGGAGTTGAGGATACGTACGATTTCGTTCGAGCCTATCAGATATTTCTTGTAGTCGAGATCATATTTCTTAGCGGTTAGTGCGGCGAGGATATTATTAACATTAAGGTTAATCTCAAACCATGACTTGAGGAACGTGTTTGCCTTTCCCGACACATACTTATGGTACAGAGTCGAGAGATAATCCTCCACAAAGAGGACATCATCGCCAATCTGCTCGTTGATATACTCTCTCACAAATCTGACCATATAGTCAGGGATACCGGCAGGCACCTTCACTCTCCCAAAAGGATCGTCCGTCCCTTCGCTTCGTATTGCGGTGATCAGAAGTTTCAGTACCTCTTCGCCCACCGCCAGGGGCATATGTATCTCAGGGATTGGCTCTTCTTTCAGTAGGGAGACAAGCACTCTGTTGTCACCTCTTAGAAGTACTAGATCTATCTGTTTGCGGTCCGATTTCGGAGCTCTCTCCCTTAGTTCTTCGACAAATGCACGAGTCGTGTACTCTATCTTGGCATCGTCTATGAGGAGATCCGGGAGAGATGCGCCCAAAGTATAATAACTTGCCATACTGCGCTGCGTGACGGATTATTACTCTTGTCCTCCTCCGTCAAACAGGAATGTTCTTAGCTTCGGACGCATAAACTCCTTGAAGTACTCTACGAATGCCTCCTTGCCTATCACCACCTTGTATGATCCTCCCTGGGGAGATATCTCAAACGTATGAGCATGACCGTTTACTTGTTCGATACGTACCCCACGATCGAGGATTTCCTTCGTCTCGCTTTTGAAGAATGCTTCGAGATTCTGGGCATCTTCTGTACGTATCACGACGCTCTGGTCCTTAGCCCACTGCTCCGCCATAGTCATAACGACTCCGTAGAGCACCTTAGGATCTGCAAAAGCCTTGTCTACCGAAGCTCTCACTACACGGTCATTGATGATGTCGGTAATCTGAGTCCTCAGAGCTTCGACCGACTGTCCGGTTCCCAACTTCAGTTCAGCCTCGGAGTTTTCTTTCACTTCGTTTGCCTTTTTCTCTGCATCGCTCACGAGACGCTCTGCCTGAGCACGTGCTTCGGATAGGATTTTTTCGCTTTGAGCGCGGGCATTTTTAAGAATATCTTCTGCTTCAGACGAAGCCTTCTGAACGCCTTCGCGGTAGATCTTGTTGGCTAACTCTTGTACTTTATTATCCATATAGAGATTTATTAAACAATAAGGTGGACTTGTAGAAAAGGGCAAAGTTTCCATATAACTTCCCTCCCGTTTCTGCAACAGACACAAAGATAAAAATAATATGAATACTTATCTTTCTTTCCACGATTTAATTTTTATGAGCCGAATACAGACCATTTAGTACCAGAAAATGCGTTGAAAAGCAGCCAACATACCGTCGAAGACGTCTCTATTTCCATATCTGAAGTTGCTTTCGGGGGCTGAAAAGTAATAATCAGCCCTCGAAAAGTAATTTTCTGCTCCTGAAAACCAACATTCAGGTGCAGAAAATCAGTTTATGTCCGCATACCGGACAACTTCTCTTCCCGTAGCGAGGAACTATTCAACCCCGTTATCATTTTCTAACAAGGCACGAGAGGAAAGGCGTTGGCAGACTTTCCGATTATCTATTTTACTGATAATACGTTTTTGTTATACTACACTCGCTTGAGACACCGTTAGCCCTGTGTTGATTACACAGTTTTTGAGTACATTTGCAATCGGTATTATATCAACGAATGATCAAGAGACACCAGTGAAACGGTTTACCAAATACATCATAAGTCTGCTCATTCTGGGCTACCTTTGCGTATCTTTTGCGATGGGGCGAGTGCGTGAGTTCGCGCTCTCTCCCGAAAGTTACAACGCAGTGATTGCCCTCCGAGACTCTCTTCGTATCGAAGAGCAGAAGCAAGACTCATTGAGATCGTTAAGTCGCAAAGACTCGATACTGACGAGCCTCCGGACTCTCCCCACAGACTCACTCCCCGACTCACTGAAGACCGACTCGGTCGTGACAAGACAAGATACACTGACGGCAACAAACGCGCTTGGAGATACACTTGTAGCGACACGGGACTCTGCAAAGGGTATCCACCTCGATGCACCGATTGTGTTCGAGAGTCGCGACTCGATAGTGATATATCCGAAGGAAAGCTTCGTACGGATGTTCGGCAATGCGTCGGTAAAGTTCAAGACGCAGACACTGGAGGGGGATTATATGCATATGAAAACAGACAGCGGGACGGTCTATTCGACCTATATAGACTACGCTGATTCGTTAAATAAAGAGAAGAAGTTTGCTAAGATTATTGACGGCGAACAGACCTACGAAGCCAAAAGCATCACATACAACATCAACTCCGAACGAGGCTACATTACCGATGTGGTCACCCAGCAGGGCGATGGGTTCATCACCGCAAGTAAGACAAAACGTATGGAGACTGAGGAAATGTATATGGAGTCCGGTAAGTATTCCACGTGCGAGCATCACGATCATCCGCACTTCTATATAGCTCTCACACAGGCCAAGGTGCGCCCCGAGAAGAACCTCGTGTCCGGGCCCTTATACCTTGTCTTTGCAGATGTGCCTATCCCCATTATAGGACTACCGTTTGCCTTCTTCCCATTTACCCAATCCCAGACATCGGGGATCATCCCTCCGACATACGGAGATGAGACCGAACGGGGCTTCTATCTCCGAAACGGGGGATACTACTTCGCCATCAATGACTATGTAGATCTCGAACTGACAGGCGATATCTACACCAAAGGGTCTTGGGGTCTGAGTGCCAAAACGAACTATAATAAAAGGTATCGGTTCAGAGGAGGCTTCAATGCGAGTTACCTTGTGACCGTGAGAGGAGATAAAGTTGCCGGCGATTACTCCAAAGCAACCGACCTGCGTATAGCGTGGACTCACTCACAGGATCCGAAAGCCAACCCCTACCGAACCTTGTCTGCGAACGTAAACTTCTCGACAAGTTCGTACAATCACAATAACCTGAACGGACTGTATAACCAGGCAATCCTTGGAGAAAATACAAAGAGCTCCAGCGTCTCATTCACACAAAGATTTCCCAATAGCCCATTCTCCATCTCCGGTTCGCTGGATATTACCCAGAGAAGTAGGGACAGTGCGATAGCCATAACCGCACCCAACCTCTCCATCTCTATGAGTCGTATCTTCCCGTTCAAGAGAGCGAAGGCTGTGGGAAAGGAGCGTTGGTATGAAAAGATATCGCTATCCTACTCGGGGCAACTGCGCAACTATATCGACACTAAGGAAAATATGGTGCTCAAGTCCGACCTTCTCCGTGACTGGCGTAACGGATTTAGTCACAACATCCCGGTAACTGCGAGCTTCGATCTCTTTAATTACTTCAAGATAAGCCCATCTTTCAACTACACAGAGCGGTGGTACACCTCACGCGTAGAGCAAGCCTACGACCCGACGGTAGGGAGAGCCATCCCTACCGACACGATATATGGCTTCAATCGAGTATATGACTACAGTACCTCGATCAGCTTATCGACAACGATATATGGCTTTTGGAAGCCGCTCCCATTCGTGCCTTTCCTCGGCAAGTGGGTGGACATGATACGTCACCGTATCGAACCCTCCATATCCCTTTCCTACAGACCAGACTTCGGAGACCCAAGATATGGATACTGGCGTAAGCTAAGCTACATAACTCCTGAGGGTACAATCATAGACCAGCCCTACTCTCCTTACCAAGGACAACTATTCGGAGTACCGACACAAGGGAAAAGTGGGAGCATCTCTATCTCTGTCAATAATAACCTTGAGGCGAAAGTAAAAAACAAAAATGACTCAACGGCATTCAATAAAGTCAGTCTTATCGACGGGCTCTCCCTGGCTACAAGCTATAATATGGCGGCAGACTCGTTCCACTGGAGCGATCTCTCTGCATCTTTAAGGCTTAGATTGTCCGAGACCTTTACGCTCAACCTGAGTGGATCTTTCGATCTGTACACATGGGATTACTATGAAAGAGACGGACACATCACGCCCCGAAGAGTGGATAAGCTGAGGATAATGAACGGGAAAGGGATAGGTCGCTTGCGCTCTACCGGAGCTTCATTCTCATACAACCTGAATCAAGAGTCGTTGAAAAAGCTCATTGGCTTCTTCACAGGTAAAAAGAGCGAAGGGGATAAGTCGTCAGGCCGAGGAGCACAAGGGGACGGTATGATGGGCAACACCCCCAAAGATATGGGTGGAGGCCTAGGTAAACCAGGTGGAGATCTGGACAAGCCGGGGGGCGGAACCCTTCTCGGGGGCTCGGACCACTCGCTCGGGGAGTATGACAATGACGGCTATCTCAAGAACTCTATCAACTGGAATCTCGGCTTCAACTATAGTATGTCACTCGGTCAAGGCGAATTCGACAAGAGAATAAAGGAATATCGCTATAAACTCATGCACGACTTGAGCTTCAACGGTCAGTTTAGTCCGACAAAGAATTGGCACTTTAACTTCTCCGCAAACTATAACTTCGAGCTTCGGAAGGTAACAAATATGACGTGTAATATAACCCGTGACCTTCACTGTTGGAGTCTTACTGCAAGCTTTATCCCGCTGGGTCCGTATAAGTCGTACAACTTCTCTGTGGCTGTTAAGTCTTCGATGCTTCAGGATCTCAAGTATCGTCAGAGCAACACTCCGAAATACAACGTGACAGAGAAGTGGTACTAAAATCTAAATAACGCAACACTACTATGAACACAGAACGTAAAAAAAGGATACTGATCGTATTCGATACAGTACAAGAAGGGTTTGAAGAACTCACCGAACGCTATGAAGTGGTGCGCCCTACCCCAGGCACAGTATTTACCTCCGGGGATCTCGATAGGCTTGGTGGCGATTTTGATGTCATTGCGACGGAGTTTAGCATCCCGGTGGATAGAGCATATATAGATCGCTTTCCGAACCTGAAGATGATCGCCAACTATGCCGTCGGGTACAACAATATAGATGTCAAGTATGCACATAGTAAAGGCATCGCCGTTTCCAATACACCAAAGAGTGTAATTGTCCCGACAGCCGAGCTTACTTTAGCACTCCTCCTTAGCTGCACTCGTAGAGTGGCCGAGTGGGATAGGACGATGAGACGCAACAAGAGTAGCGCAAAGGATAGCCTTGGTAGCGGTATGGGTACAGACCTGTATGGTAAAACAGTCGGTATCATCGGTTATGGCAACATAGGGAAGTGCGCCGGGAAGTATTATCAAGCCTTCGGGATGAATGTCCTTTACTACAAACGTAACCGCCTTTCCCCTGCAGAGGAAAAAGAGCTTGGTGTGACCTATGTCACTCTTGACGAGATCTTCCGCAACAGTGACGTGATATCCCTCCACACTCCATACAATGCAGACTCACACCATCTCATCAACGAGCAGGCAATCTCCAAGATGAAGCCAACTACGATAATCATCAACGTTGCTCGCGGTGCGGTAGTGGACGAAGCAGCCCTCGTGCAAGCCCTGAAGGAGGGACGTATCGCAGGGGCAGGGCTCGACGTCTTCGAGCACAACGACAACCCGCTCTCCGACCTGTACACCCTCGACAATGTTACCATGACTCCCCATGTCGGGACTCAGACCTACGATTCACGCGTCAAGATGGCACGAGAGCTTTGCGACAACATCATAGGCCATCTTGAAGGGGATCGTCCGGTAAGTCTTGTGAAGTAATACACAGCGAATATATATTCAGTAAGGTCCAACTACACCAGCCTGCCTTTACTTTATGATAAAGAAGTCATCTCAGCTTACGATCGATATAGCATATATCGTCCTCGGTGCCTTTCTTCAGGCACTCGCTTACTCGGCATTTATTGCCCCGGCCAACATTGTACCCGGGGGGATATACGGGACGACCATTGCACTTAATCACATTACAAAAGGGTTATTTTCATTTGCACCGGAAGGCTTACCCATAGGTATCACTGCCCTCTTCTTCAATGTCCCGCTACTGCTTCTTGCCATTCGTAAGCTCGGGTTATCGTCCGGGCCCAAGACTGTCCTTACATTCGTACTCATCTCACTCTTTACGGATCTGATCGGATACCTTATGGGGGACAATAGGATCGTACCGGATGACAAGATTTTGTCGGCCTTTTACGGCGGAGCTATCCTAGGGGTCGGCGTGATATGTATCTTTCGAGCAGGGAGCACCAGTGCAGGGACAGACGTCCTTGCGAGAGTCCTTGCCAAAGGACGCAATACGAAGGTAAGTACTTTGATAATGATTGTAGACTCGATAGTCGTTCTTTTCGGGTTGTTGGCGTTCAAAGACTGGAGCGTCCCTCTCTACTCGTGGCTGACGATATTCATATACAGTAAGGTGGTGGATATACTCCAACCGGAAAACCCCAATAAAGCGGTCTTCATCGTATCACGTGCCAACGACAAGATGAGGGACTTGATCATCAACAAACTTAATATGGGAGGCACCTACTTGCACGGTCAAGGGATGTACAATGGCGAGCAAAGGGAAATCATCATGACTATTACGGACCGCAAGAAGTTGAACAAACTCAAGAAAGGCGTACGGGAGATCGATCCCAACGCATTCATTTCCTCTATGGATGCGTCCAAAGATGTATCTCCTACCCCCTGATTCGTCACAAGCCAAGCAGGGGCTGCGTCTAAGATCAGATGCAGCCCCTGCTCTTTTCCGTATGCTTTGAGTGTAGGCACAGTACCCGAAGTGAAAGGGGCTCGTATGGGATACAAACTTTGGGAGAGCGGGCTATCGAGTTGTGTTCAGGAGCGGAAGATTCCTTTTCCGCTTCAGGTTATCAGTATCCCGCTGCCGAAAAGTAAGTTTCAGCAGCGGAATACTACTTCACATACGGTAGAGAGGAGCATTAGAGCCGAAGCGTCACGGTTTTCCATAGCGCACAGATACAAGAGAGCCTGTACCATAACATCGCTTATGATACAGGCTCTCCAGTCATTTTGTAAACACAGCCTAAGTCTCTGACCCGGCTTTTACTTTGCGTCGGCGGGAGACTCGTACGACAGCAAGCGTTGGTCGCCTTCGAGTTTACGCAGATGAGTGATGTCTTGTGTTACTTCTACGACACCGAGATAGTCGCCTTCACTATTACGGACAGCCATATACTCGATCAGGATGAAGCGCCCCATGAAGTTGGACAACCAGAAGGAGGCCTTGCTTTGTTTACCGGATTTGAAGTCTGAAAGTATCTGTTCGACTATATGCACGCTACCGGGAGGGTGGCACATACGTACATCTCTCCCTATGATCGACCGGTTACGCTCAAATACCCTTTTAGGACTGTGGGAGAAGAAACGCACCTTATCCTCCTTATCGACAAACGTAATGTCTATGGGCAGATTGACAAAAAGGGCTTCAAGCTCCTCAATACTGAACAGACCGGAAGAGAGTCTGATCGCTCCTGCGTGGGCTACCTCGGGACCCTCTTGCGGTTGCAAGTCTACCCCTTCGGGCTTCCACTCATCTTCGGGATCTATCAGACAGTAGCCGAACTCGGGAGTCTCGCAGTAGATCTTGTACCACTCCTCCTTGGAGACTACATCCATCGACATGGGGAATAGGATCTCCTCTTCCTTCATGATCATACCTTCCACTGCTTCCACCGCAGGGTTCAGGTGGGTAGATATCGCTTCTCTCAGAGCATCTGCGCTTGAAGCGACAGACTTCAATGCATCAACTGCCCCCTTGAGTAGCGCTCTTGTCTCATCGTGCTTCCCCCACATCACTTTGGGAGGTCCCGTGATGTGATGCTTTTCAAGGTAAGGGAAGAGGAGGTATTCCTTACGTTTGTAGTGCTTATCTATATCCCAAAAGTTATTGAAGATCGTACGCAACTGCATTACATAACCGGTCACTTGGTTGTCCACAATACCTTTCACAGCAGCCACGACTCCGTAATAATCCTTTATTACACCGCGGAGAGCACTGTTCTCTCTCTTGAACGTATCTATCGGGTGCCCGACAGGTACCTGCTGCGCTCCCTCAAGGTCGATACTTCCATCGAGGACAGCAGTATGCAGGTCACAGAAGCTGAGGATCTCGGCTTCGGTAAGAGCTTTGCTGTCTATGAGCTCCTGCTCCACCTCCACTACTTCATTGTAGGGGATTGAGCGAAGGCGTTCGATCAGTTGTTGGCGTAGTTCTTCGGTCTCTGCGCCACCGTGAAGACGGAGGAGGAGGTTGCGAAGCTCCTCTTTCCGTTTACTTGAATTATTGATATACTCACTCATGCTTTAATCCATTAGGGGGTTAATTTCAGTTTATTCACCCATTAAGATACGAATATCCTCATCAACTTCCGTAATCCCCGCAATCCCGAAGTTGTTGACTAGCACATTGACGACGTTCGGAGATAGGAATGCCGGGAGCGTCGGCCCGAGATGTATGTTCTTTACTCCCAGAGAAAGGAGCGCGAGAAGTACTATCACCGCCTTTTGTTCGTACCATGCAATGTTGTATGCTATGGGAAGGTCATTGACATCCTCGAGTCCGAAAGCATCTCTGAGCGCAAGAGCGATCTTTACGAGCGAGAAGCTGTCATTGCACTGTCCGGCATCGAGCACGCGAGGGATACCGTTGATGTCTCCGAGAGGCAGCTTATTGTAGCGATACTTAGCGCACCCTGCCGTGAGGATTACGGTATCGTGCGGCAGTTTTTGGGCAAACTCTGTATAGTAGTTGCGGCCCTTCTGACGACCATCACAGCCTCCCATGACGAAGAACTTACGGATCGCACCCGACTTTACCGCTTCGATTACTTTGTCTGCCAGAGAGATTACCTGATTGTGTGCAAATCCTCCGATGATCTCTCCCGTTTCCATCTCTTTAGGAGGCAGGCACTTCTTGGCATGCTCTATGAGAGCAGAGAAGTCTTTGGGCTGTCCGTCCTTACGGTCTTCGATATGCTTGAAGCCCTCGAAACCCGATGCTCCGGTGGTATAGACACGATCGCTGTAAGTAGAAGTCTTACGAGGTGGGACGATACAGTTGGTAGTGAAGAGGACTACTCCGTTGAAGTTCTCGAAGTCCTCTACCTGATGCCACCATGAGCTACCGTAGTTGCCGACGAAGTGGTCATACTTCTTGAACTTCGGATAGTAGTTGGCAGGGAGCATTTCGCTGTGAGTATATACATCTACTCCGGTACCTTCCGTCTGCTTCAGTAGCTCTTCCATGTCTTTGAGGTCGTGCCCACTGATCAGGATGCCGGGATTGTTCCTCACACCGATATTGACCTTAGTGATCTCCGGATGCCCATAGCTGGAGGTGTTTGCGGTATCGAGGAGAGCCATCACCTGCACTCCATACTTGCCGGTCTCGAGTACGAGTGCCGTAAGTTCGTCTGCCGACAGAGTGTCATCCGTAGTGGCGACAAGTGCCCTCTGCATAAAGGCATAGATCTCATTGTCTTCATACCCGAGATTGTACGCGTGCTCGGCATAGGCAGCCATACCTTTGAGCCCGTAGATGGTCAGTTCTCTAAGCGAACGGACATCCTCATTTTCGGTAGCAAGTACGCCCACCTCGATTGCCTTTGCGCTCATCTCCATCTCGCTGTCCCCACTCCATACAGCACCATCGAATGTAATCTCGGAAGGATCGCCCCCGAGCTCGATAAGTCTCTTCCGGGCATACTCTCTAAGCTCTAACGCCACGCGGACACGAGTGGTAAAGCGAGACTTGTCGAAGTTGGCATTCGTGATGGTCATAAACATACTATCTACGACAAACTTATTCACTTCGGGAAGCTCCTCTCCCCGCTCTCTCAGCTTCACGGTTATATGCGAAATCCCCTTGCAAAGGAAAAGGAGAAGGTCTTGAAGGTTAGCGACATCGGCACTCTTGCCGCACACGCCTTGCACGGTACAGCCTTCGTTCTTGGCTGTCTCTTGACACTGGTAGCAAAACATCTGTCCCATAGTTTTTGTAATTCGTTTTATAGTTGGGTTATTATTCTGTTCTTTTCAACAGCAAAGGTATATGCGTCCCTGCACCGAAAGCGTAACCGAGGTTACACCTGTGGCTCTTAACAATATTTACACCCCATCAACTACCGAAACAGCTGCAAAATGGAAAAGCAGACTTACCGCTTCAAAACTTATTGATTACAGGACAGGGAGTTGTGTTCAGGAGCCGAAAAGTAATAATCAAGGGCAGAAAATCAGTTTTCCGGGGCTGAAAATTAGTTTTCAACCCCGAAAAACCACTTCATATCCCAGTATCGATAAGTTTGTGCCCGCACATGATGCCAATTCCGCTTGGCTATTGCGCATTATTTCAGAGACTGCGTATTTCATTTTTATGTATATTTGCTTGGAATATGCCAAGCCATTCAAATCATGAATAGACAACAACTATTTGAACAAATCAAGAGCAAGCGCTCTTTCCTCTGCGTAGGTCTGGATACAGATCTTCGTAAAATCCCCGATTGCATCAAGGACTGTGACGACCCGATATATGAGTTCAACAAGAGGATAGTCGATGCGACAGCACCTTATACCGTAGCCTACAAGCCCAACGTGGCGTTTTACGAATCCCTGGGTTCTTATGGCTTCGGAGCTCTTCAGAAGACAATCGTCTACATCAAGGAGAAGTATCCGGAGATGTTTGTGATAGCAGATGCAAAGAGAGGAGATATCGGCAATACTTCGGATATGTACGCGCGTACGTTCTTTGACGTATTCAAAGCCGATGCAGTCACGGTGGCACCATACATGGGCTCGGACAGTGTGCGCCCCTTTCTCCAGTACTCCGATAAGTGGACTATACTGCTTGCACTGACTTCTAACGCAGGGTCGGCAGACTTTCAGCACCTGGTCGTGGGGGAGGATGGCGAGCGTCTATTCGAGAGAGTAATCAAGACGTCGTACGAATGGGGCAACGAGGACAACATCATGTTTGTCGCGGGAGCCACGCAAGCGAAACTCTTTGAGGACATTCGCAGTATTGCGCCCAAAAGCTTCCTCCTCGTCCCGGGAGTGGGAGCTCAAGGTGGTTCGCTCGAAGAGGTATGCGAGCATGGGATGAACGAGGAGTGCGGCCTGCTTGTCAATGCTTCGCGCAGTATCATCTACGCAGACGGCAGCGAGTTTTTTGCCGAAAAAGCAGCCGAACAAGCGAAACTGCTACAAATAGATATGGAGAAAGCTCTCCTGGAGCGCGGACTCCTATCTAAGTAGTGCTCGGATAGCGACATAATCATAAGGATAACTTATCTACTTAGGATGCTAAAATTCACAGCAAAACAGATAGCAGAGTATCTCAATGGGATCGTAGAAGGAAATCCCGATGTAGAACTATCGGACTTCGGGAAGATAGAAGAGGGGGCACCGCAACAGCTATCTTTCCTCTCCAATATGGCATACGAGCCATATATATATACCACAAAGTGTGGTGCTGTCCTCGTAAATCAAGACTTCAAGCCTGCGAAAGAAGTATCGACGACTCTCATACGTGTGGATGATGCTTATGTAGCACTGGCTAAGCTCCTTAAGCTAAGAGAGGACGCCATGCGCCCTACCCCGGGCATCTCTCATCTGGCATTCGTCGATCCCACGGCGGTAGTAGATGAGAGCGCATATGTGGGACACTTTGCCGTCGTTCAGGCATACGCCAAGATCGGAAAGGGCACTCTCCTGATGGAAGGTGCGTTTGTAGGTCGAAGTGCAACCGTAGGAGATGACTGCATCATCTATCAGAATGCGACCATCTGCTCCGAAAGCAAGGTGGGCAATGGGTGTATAGTACACTCCGGTGCAGTAATAGGGGCAGATGGATTTGGCTTCGCTCCGACGGAAAATGGATACAACAAAATACCTCAGAACGGTAACGTCGTACTCGAAGATAACGTAGAGATAGGTGCCAATGCCTGTATAGACCGTGCCGTAATAGGATCAACGGTAGTACACAAAGGCGCAAAGCTCGACAACCTCGTGCAGATAGCTCACAACTCCGAAGTCGGTGAGCACACGGTCATGGCGGCTCAGAGCGGTATAGCGGGTTCGGTAAAGATCGGGAAATGGAACCGTATCGCAGGACAAGTAGGCGTAGCTGGGCACCTTACCACGGCGGACAATGTCACGCTAGCAGCGCAGTCGGGGGTGGTGAGTTCCATAAAAGAAGATGGAGTGACCTACTTCGGCTCTCCTGCTCAACCATATATGCAGGCAATGAAGTCTGCTGCCATACACAACCGCTTGCCGGAACTGCAGAAAGAAATCAATAGTCTCCGAAAAGAACTGAACGAACTAAAGAAGTTAATTACCGAAAAGTAATCTCCACAATAACCCATAAAGCAATGAATATGGAGAAGCAAAGGACTCTCGCATCTCAGTTTGAACTGACAGGAAAAGGCCTACACACAGGTCTGGATATACATATCAAGTTCCTCCCGGCATCGGAAGATCACGGCATCAAAATCAGACGTGTCGATCTCCCGGGTAACCCAACGATACCGGCGCTTGCCGAACACGTCTCAAAAACGGTACGTGGCACTGTGCTCTCCAACCAAGAGTTGCAGGTAAGCACAGTGGAACATGCCATGGCTGCTCTCTACGCCTTAGGTGTAGACAACTGCCTCATCGAGGTGGACGCTCCCGAATTTCCCATCCTTGATGGTAGCTCTATCGAGTATGTGAAGAAGATAAAAGAGGTGGGCATTGTGGAACAGGACTTCATTCGCGATGTATATGTAGTCAAAAAGAAAATAGAAGTAGTAAACAAAGAGACGGGAGCTTCGCTCCTCCTCTTGCCCGACGATCAGTTCGCCCTTAATGTACTTATATCGTTCGACTCGCCTATCCTGTCGAACCAATACGCAACTCTCGAGGACATGAACGACTTCGAGACTCAGATAGCTGCGGCTCGTACGTTCGTATTTGTTAGAGAAATAGAAACTCTTCTCGAGAAGGACCTCATCAAGGGAGGGGACCTTGACAACGCCATAGTCATATATGATAAAGAGCTTCCCCAGGAACAGCTTGACAAGCTTGCGGCTTCGATGGGCGTAGAGTCCAAACCGGCCGGCAATCTTGGGTACATAAACAATAAACCTCTTCAGTTCAACAATGAGCCTGCACGCCATAAACTCCTCGATCTCATTGGGGACCTTGCCCTCATAGGTAAGCGTATCCAGGGTCGAGTGATTGCGACCTGCCCGGGACACTTTATAAATAACCAGTTGGCACAGCTTATACGTAAGGACATCCGACTCAACGAAAGTCAAGCCCCCGTATACGACCCGAACAGAGAACCATGCCTTGATGTCAATGCAATAAAGAAGCTCTTGCCGCATAGATATCCGTTTCTCCTCGTGGATAAAATCATTGAAATGAAGCCCAACAGTATAGTCGGCGTAAAGAATGTATCGGTCAATGAGGAATTCTTCCAGGGACATTTCCCCGACGAACCCGTAATGCCGGGCGTACTGCAAATCGAAGCTATGGCACAAGTAGGCGGTCTGATGATTCTCAACCAGCTACAAGACTCACAGGACTACTCTACTTACTTCATGAAGATTGATAATGTCAAGTTCCGCCAGAAGGTAGTGCCGGGAGACACACTTATCTTCAAACTGCAGCTCATATCCCCTCTTCGTAGAGGGATTGCCAATATGAGAGGATTGGCGTTTGTGGGAGAGAAGCTCGTGTGTGAGGCAGAGTTTATGGCACAAATAGCAAAAAACAAGTAAAAACAAATCAAAGAATAACTACCGAAATGTCAAATCTAATAAGTCCACATGCTATCGTACATCCTGCCGCTAAGCTAGGAAAGAATGTACAGATCGACCCTTTTGCAGTCATTGAAGAGAACGTTGAGATTGGAGACTATACTCATATCCATTCCGGAGCTATGGTAAGATATGGGGCGAGAATAGGAGCGCACTGCAATATACATCCTTATGCGGTTATCTCAGGTATACCCCAGGACCTTAAGTTTGCGGGAGAAGACACGGTCGCAATCATAGGTGACTATACGGTTGTCAGGGAGTGCTGTACAGTCAATAGGGGTACGGCATCGGCAGGACTTACCAAAGTCGGTAATCATTGCCTACTCATGGCATACGCACATATAGCACACGACTGTATCCTCGGTGATAATATCATCATAGGTAATGCGTCACAGATTGCAGGCGAAGTGCATATAGATGACTACGCAATCATTAGTGGTGGCACACTCATCCACCAGTTCGTAAAGGTTTCTCAACACGTGATGATACAAGGAGGCTCTCGGTTGAATAAAGATATACCGCCATACACATTGATAGGTCGCGAACCGGCGATGTACTGTGGTATCAATATCGTCGGACTGAGACGTCGCGGCTTTACGAACGAGCAGATATTCCTCATTAATGATGTATATCGCACACTATACAATAGAGGACTCAACAACACCGAAGCCATAGAGATTATAGAGAAAGAGTACGACTCCTGCGAAGAGAGAGACCTTATCCTCAACTTTATCAAGGAGTCTAAACGAGGCATCGTAAGAGGATCCATCGACTAATTTCCCAAACCTACCACTATGATATACCGATTTGTCATCATCTCTGACGAGGTAGACGACTTCAGACGTGACCTGCGTATCGACTCCGATGTTACATTCCTTCAGCTGAACGATGCCATCCTCGAGAGCGTCGGCTACGACCGCTCACAGGTCACATCGTTCACCATCTGCGACGAACAGTGGGAAAAGACCGGAGAAGTTACGATGATAGACGAAAGCCGTAATATGGAAGACGATGTGTACTTGATGAAAGACACACAGCTCGATGAGTTTCTGACCGAAGAGAGACAGAAACTTATCTTCCACTTCGATATGCTCGGAGACCGTTCATTCTTCATAGAACTAAGAGAAATAACCTATGGAGAAAGTATCGGGAAATACGAGATTGTCAAGTCGAAAGGGAATCCGCCCAAGCAGGAAAGCGATATAGACGCCCTCCTTAATACACCTATCATCGTACCCCCTATCGCTACGGCAAGTAAAAAGTCCGGAAGCGTTGGGCGTAACGGATACGATGAAGACTATATGATTGACGATGAAGAGTTCTACTCCGGCGAGTTCGAGATAGACAGCCCTGAGGCTCTCGACGAGCAAGGATTCGGGATTGAGGATGATATCTTCTGACCATAAGCACATCCCTCCCGGAGCAAAGACGCTTGTGATAGTAACGGGGCCGACAGGCGTAGGCAAGTCGGCCCTTGCTCTTTCCATTGCCGAGCTGTACGACACCCCTATCATCTCCGCTGATTCGCGACAGATCTATCGAGGGATGGCGATAGGGACAGACGCCCCTACTCCCGAGATGCTTTCGAGAGTACCACATCACTTCATCGCAACAAGGGAAGTCACAGAGCATTACAGTGCATCTCAATACGAGCAGGATGCGCTCAAGGTCATCTCACAGGTACATCAAGAAAAAAACGTTGCCCTCATGGTGGGAGGCTCGATGATGTATATCGATGCAGTCGCAAAGGGGATCGACGACATCCCCGACGTATCTCCCGAAGTACGGAATAAGCTATGGCAAGAGTATGAAGAGGTAGGGATCTCTGAACTAAGGGAGCGGCTTCAAGCAATAGACCCGGAATACCTCCGACGCATTGACCACAACAACCACAAGCGTATCATTCACGCCCTCGAAGTCTATACGACAACAGGGAAACCGTTCTCGGCATTCCATACCGGAAAGACCAAAAAGCGACCCTTCACTATCCTCAAATTCGGTATCATTCGCGATAGAGAAGAGTTGTATCAACGCATCAATAACAGGGTCACAAGTATGGTCGAACACGGGCTTATCGAAGAAGCCCACAACCTCCTACCCTTCCGGCACCTCAACGCTCTCAATACCGTAGGTTACAAAGAAGCATTCGAGTACTTCGATGGTACTGTCACTATCGATGAATGTATCCGTCGAATTGCGAAGAACACCCGCACCTATGCTCGCAAGCAACTCACATGGTATCGTCGAGATCCCTCTATGATTTGGCTACATCCCGACGATCTCCCCACACTCCTCCGGCACATCACCTCCCAGCTGCCATAACCTCTACCTCCCACTAGATATTGAGCCCCGACGGAGCCCCTACACCTTCCAGAGTTAGTACGGGAGACCTTATCCATCTCTATCGGTCACTCCGACTACACCCACCATCACAACTCTTTACGATATACCGTATCCAGAGTTTTCCATTCCTTGTCTTTCCATTCACTCCAGCCGTTGGCACTCCTCCCAAGACAGAACATTGCCGCAGTACTTGGGCTGGAAAAAGTCTTATCCGAAGTGACAACAAGCTTCCCATCTTTCAGAGAAGCATACTCTTTGAGCAATTCCGCACGTTTCTCTTTCCAGTGAAACGAAGGAGTAGTATCCTTTGCAATGATGCTCCCACTCAATACGGTAAAGCCGGACGAACCATAAAATCCTCTGGCATCACACCCTCTCCCCTGGGCATAAAAGAGATATTCGCTCTTAGGAGTCGCTATTTCAAAGATATTACACCCGACAAACGAAGCAAGAAACTTGATATCGTCGAAGAACTCATCCATAGTGGCCCTCTGATACTCCGGCAAGTTTGGAGCCTTAGGGACCTGCTTATTCTCATTAAGTACATATGTATTTGCCATCTTAGCCTCGGCTATTGCTTTATGCTCCAAGTACTGCACATCCACCTTTGTCATGTCCGCATCCTTCGAAACAAATATAAGAGCCTTCTGCCAAAACGATTTCCGACTCTCATGATCCCTTACACGCTCACGAAAGTTTTCTGTCTCGCCAATATATGCTTGCGGCTTTGTCGTCTCGTCCTCACCGATAAGTATGTAAAATGCCGGTTTATGCAACTTCTCTTGATCATTAAGGTAGGAGAGTTCAGAACGAGGGATCACATACATCTGACAGATCTTGTTGCTGATAAAAGCGTACTGCGGCCCCTTCGGGTCCCCATTTACTAAGTATGTTGTTACTGTTTTACCCATATTATATACACTTGATCTCTAATCACTAGCCACGAAACATCCATCTGGCAAATACAACAAACGCTCTTCTCTTTTTCGTTTTCCGTTTAAGGTCTCCTTGCTTTGGGATGATGACTTATTGGCTGCTTTTGATATTCGTAACGTAAAGATACAAAACCTCATAGGAAAAATGGAGAACAAACTCCCCATATCCTACTATCATTTACTAAACAAATATATCCGTAATTCACGCACAGAAAACACCCTTCTGCCGGTTAATAACTTTCAAATGATCGGATCTTAGCTCACTTTCAGCCCCTGAAAAGTAAAAACCGACAGTGGGAAAGTAATTTTCAAGGGCTGAAAACTAATTTCCTGCCCCTGAAAATCACTTTAGATCCCATAGAGATAAATTTCTCTTTGGGGCATACATGACTTCCTTTCCCCTTCTCCCCATCAACATATAGTCATGAAAAACATCAACCCTCTACAAGCCTACTGCATTGTATCCTAGTCTGTTGCAGATAGCGAAGTAAAGATCGTTTTGTCCTCTCCCAAGGACAACTGTACTGCATCCCCACTACTATGTGAATACATATTGCATTCAAATTTAGCACAACCGGCAAGGTCTCTCGACCAGCCCATACTTCCTGATAAATACATTGCACTAAAGCTAAGAATTTATCCACTAATCCCGACCTCAACCACAGCTCCCCTCACCAAAATAAATCGAGGGTATGCCAAAACTTTAGCATACCCTCGATTCAAACCTTAAGGCATAGGTTACTTCACTTCTTCGAAGTCGGCGTCCTGTACATCGTTATTGCCTGATGTATTTTGAGCGGAGTCCGGTCCGGGTTGTGCGGAGGATGCACCACTCGCATCATGACCTGCTTGGTTGTACATCTGCTGAGACATCTCTTGGAGGAGCGTATTGAGCTCGTTCATTGCCGTATCTATTGCTGCAATGTCTTGAGCCTTGTGAGCATCTTTTAGCTTACCAAGTGCACTTTCAATCGCAGTTTTCTTGTCTGCCGGCACCTTATCTCCGAGCTCTTTCAGTTGCTTTTCGGTCTGGAAGATTACAGAGTCCGCTTGATTTATCTTGTCGATACGTTCCTTTTCTTTCTTATCCGATTCGGCATTTGCTGCAGCCTCTTCTTTCATACGTTGGATCTCTTGATCGCTGAGTCCGCTCGATGCTTCGATACGTATCTTCTGTTCCTTGCCTGTACCCTTATCTCTTGCCGAGACATTCACGATACCATTGGCATCGATGTCGAATGTCACTTCGATCTGAGGCACACCTCGCATTGCAGGTGGTATACCATCGAGGTTAAATCGACCGAGAGATTTATTATCCTTAGCGAGAGTACGCTCACCTTGAAGCACATGAATTTCTACCGATGGCTGGTTGTCCGCAGCCGTGGTAAAGGTCTCAGACTTCTTCGTTGGGATGGTTGTATTGGCATCGATTAGCTTAGTCATTACGCCACCCATAGTCTCGATACCAAGGGAAAGAGGTGTCACATCTAGAAGGAGTACATCCTTTACATCACCGCTAAGCACCCCACCCTGGATCGCTGCACCGAGAGCCACCACTTCGTCAGGGTTTACACCCTTTGAAGGTTGTTTCCCGAAGATCTTTGCTACAAGTTCCTGTATCGCAGGGATACGGGTCGAGCCACCCACAAGTATCACTTCGTCGATATCCGAAGCCGACATTCCCGCATCTTTGAGTGCTTGCTGACAAGGCGGAACACACGCTTGGATGTACTTGTCTGCCAGTTGTTCGAACTTAGCTCTCGTAAGGGTCTTGACCAAGTGCTTGGGCATCCCGTTTACCGGCATGATATATGGGAGGTTGATCTCCGTGCTTGAGCTGCTTGAGAGTTCGATCTTTGCCTTTTCCGCTGCCTCTTTGAGACGCTGGAGTGCCATAGGATCCTGACGAAGATCTAACCCCTCGTCGCTCAAGAACTCCTCAGCGAGCCAGTCGATAATCACATGGTCGAAGTCATCCCCCCCGAGGTGTGTATCACCGTTGGTAGACTTTACCTCAAACACTCCGTCACCAAGCTCGAGGATTGAGATATCAAACGTACCACCACCAAGGTCAAAGACTGCAATCTTCATATCCTTGTTTGCTTTGTCGAGACCATAAGCAAGAGCAGCAGCGGTAGGTTCGTTCACGATGCGTTGTACCTTCAGACCTGCAATCTCCCCGGCCTCTTTTGTTGCTTGGCGCTGAGCATCGGAGAAGTAAGCCGGCACTGTGATCACAGCATCCGTAACCTCAGCACCGAGATAGTCCTCAGCCGTCTTCTTCATCTTCTGAAGTATCATTGCCGAGATCTCCTGTGGAGAATATAGACGACCTGCTATGTCCACTCTCGGAGTATCATTGTCCCCCTGCACGACCTTATAAGGCAGGCGATCGGCTTCGCTTTTGATTTTGGAGAAACGCTCACCCATAAATCTCTTGATAGAGTAGATGGTATTTGTCGGATTGGTGATGGCCTGACGCTTTGCAGGATCACCCACCTTGCGCTCGCCGCCATCGACAAAAGCGACCACCGATGGAGTTGTTCTCTTACCCTCGCTATTAGCGATTACTACCGGCTCATTACCTTCAAGTACAGCCACACAGGAGTTTGTAGTTCCTAAGTCAATTCCAATTATTCTTCCCATAGTTCTAATATGTTATTTGTTTTTGTTGTTTTACTTATTGGTTACATTACAACCAATACAAGGCAATCGCTGTGCCACACATTAGGACATGGGCATACAATATGACAGACAGAGCTTCTGTCGTGTCTAAAATGACGCTTCCCCGACTTATGTTGTCACACGTCAGACTATGTGACCCGCGAGTATGCCATTTTTATTCTTGATAATAGAGTTATGCGGGAGAGATGAAAAAGGGTACGGTAAAGTCCAAAGGCTTTTGCGGTAATCGAATTAAGTTTTACCGCAAAAGCCTTTGGACTTTACCGCACCTTTGTGTGCAAGTTACTGACTTTTACTTTTCGTAATTTACAAATGAAATTGGTAGTGGAAGCTTGACTGTGTTCCGTTTTTATTTCTTGAGAGGAGTATTACATTTGCTTTACCAGCCAATTTTGTTCACCAATACATTTGATAAGTCCAAGCTGTTCCTCACTCCATGCCTGGTCTTCCTCTTCATCCTTGAGATAGTCTTTCAGGATATCGTAGGTCGTCACATCATCTTTCACTTCACCCATCAGTTGGCGCAGCAGAGCAATTCCCTCGATCGATACTTTACAATCAAGTTCTACATACTGCACGGGATTGTCACATACATCCACAGCTTGGTTTGCTTCTACTCTTACTTCTCCATTGAGATCGTAGATACGATCGATAAACATATCTACCCATCCCATCTCTTCGGCATAGTGATCAGCATACTTTTCGCCAAGTTTGCTAAATCCCATCGAAGCGAATAGCTTACCTTGTACCTTATGGGCAAAGGCTCCCTGTGACAGATGGGTTGTTAAAAACTGCAAAACTTCTATAGATTTCTTCTTGTCCATAAGTTATCTTTTCGTCTTTACTTTGTTATAAATGAACTTTGCAGCAAAGTTACCCTGTTCCTCTGACAAGGATAGCATCTTATGCAAGCAGAAATTTGTCTGAAACGAAACAAAGACTATAATATCTTTGTATCTTCATGCTTCGGAACATGACTGACTATGTATAGATTACGTGATTTTTTGAAAGAAATCTTCGGGATGACGGAGAGCGAAATCCTCTCCGAAGAATTGTATTGTACTCACTGTGATGCCGAGCTCACATTCACTGCAAACCAGATGCAGGAGTCATTAGGGTGCTATTCATTTATACTTGTCATCCATGGTCGGCTCACACTCACCTACAATGGACAGGAGCTGATGCTCTTACCCGGAGATCTCTATACCTATGCTCCAGGGCTCGCTATCAGTATCCTTGACGCGTCAAAGGACTACCAGGGAATAAGTCTTATTGCAGATGAGGTATTAACCTTCGAAATGCCATTTATTCGCAATATGATTAGAGCAGCATATTTTCCCATTGTGGAGTTAGGGGAGCCCAAACTAAGTCTCACCCCAGCAGCGGCAAATAGAGTGGAAAGTTTGATGAATCAAATCATCGATTACCTGAAAAGCGACCACCTCTTCAAGACCGAAAGCCTGCGCACTCTCTATACACTCTTCCTGCTCGACCTGATGAACATTCAAGAACGTAGTATCGCTAAACATCATAATTCGGAACGAACGGTGAATCTATTCATCAATTTTATTCGCCTGTTGCCCCAACATTTCATTGCACACCACAATGTGGCGTTCTATGCCTCCGAGCTGTGTATATCCCCTACCTATCTCTCACGTATTGTTCATCAGATCACAGGACGCACCGTAGTAGATTACATCAATCAAATGCTATTGATGGAAGCATCTTGGCTCCTACTCAATACAGATCTGAGTATTGCTGACATTGCCGAACATTTGCATTTTGCCAACCAATCAAGTTTTAGTAAATTCTTCACAAGGTCGAAAGGTGTAAATCCGAAGACATATAGAGTGCGTTAGCTTTTCTCTATTCTCGGTTTTGTTTCTTTGCCTTGGATAGATAAAGGGGGCATATCAGCAGAGCATAATATATGGGATACTCGACTGAGTATCCCATATGAACCGGTTGCCACTTCCAATATCTTTTCGAGTGGTTACCGCCCGTTCCTCTTACGAAGTTTGCGAACGAGGAAACGGATACTTAGTTGTACGCCGGTGAAGCTCACGACTGTACCACCGATAAGTAGGATCCAGACAATGATCATACGGAGTGTATTATTATTCGTAAGGAGTATCCCCATACGGAAGTTGTGTAGCTTTGGGTAGATCCATGACGCTGCGTGCGAGGAAGCATTGTATGCCTGCATCCGCCCTGATACGGGTTGAACATACAGACGATGGGCATCCTTGTCGTCTATACTGACCTTATATGCAGGGAGTTCCGGCAGATTTTTCTTACGCCCCGTATAGTAGTCATCGTACTTCTCTATCTTCTCTATGGTGAAAGGGTAAGGGATGCGTGGTGTCAGATAGTCCCTTACCTCCTCTTCACTAATCAGATGAGGAACGATCTCCCCACTCTCATCTACGGAGAGATAGCGATGACCATCGGCAAAAGCGCAACAGTAATAGTATGTGTCACCAAAACGACACACATCTATCTGCTTCACCTCTCCGCTGTGACTACTTAGGAGTGCCTGGAGATCCGACAGAAGGATACTGTCGGGTGCGAACGCCTCCTGGTGGATCAGTGCACCTCTTAGTTCAGTGTCGTGTACTTTCTTCCTCAAGAAGCCGGGTAAGTTTCCAAACGAAAGTGCACCGCTCAGAAGAAAGGTAAAGATAAAGAGACCGAAAAAGAAGCCAAAGATATGGTGCCATTTGAGACTGTAAGGCTTCTTGTACGGACTGGCGAAGCGACTCTTGCGGCGCCACACTTTCACATACATCGTTATCCCGATGACAATTCCCGACAAGCACATCACTGCCCCTGCACCGGCTATCCATACAATTACCTGTACCCACAGCGACGCATTCTGTCTCAGCTGCCAGATGTACAGATAGTGAGGTATAGGACCAAGGTAACTCCAGAAACGCTCTTTGGAGGAGACCGCTTGGAGGAGCTCGCCCGTCTTGCTCGAGAAGTAAAGATAACTCTCTGACTCATCGTCTATCTCAAATCTGTATATAGGCAGATGATCTCGATGACGAGGCAGAGGTACCCATGTATCCAAACGGTCCTTCAGCACACTCTCGGCACTGATATTCCCCCATTTGGTGGCATTACGGCGTGCTTCCTCTCGGCTTGTAACCGGTTGTATAGGGGTGAGTGTATGGGCATGACGTATCTCTCGCTCTCCACCTTGGAGGCTGAGCGCATAGACAGGCTGTCCATCATGTACTCTCAAGGTAAGCCCTTGCAATTTGTTTCGGTACAAGAGACTCAATGAGTCTGCACTCTCGGCAGGAAGAGCATCCATATATGGCAGAGCCTTATCCCCCACCCTTGGGAAGTCATGATACAGCATGACCATACCACTCAGGAACCACATCAAGACAAAAAGCGAAAGGATGGTCCCCAATATCCGATGGAAGCTCAACAGCCACCGCCAAACAGTCTGACGTATCGACATAGCTATCTGAAATATTACCAGATTTTGTACTGAAGCATCAGCTTGAAATTACGAGGCTCTGCCGGCATGAGTTGATTGCCGAGCGATTGAGCAAAGTATTCCTTATTCAATACATTATTGACTTGTAGCCCGAGCGTGAGCCCCTTCTTGACAGTGTAATGTACACCAAGGTTAAGCAGGAAGTAAGGGTCATAGTAGAGTCCACTACCATAATTACGGTAAATCTTGTCCGTGTATGTAGCACTGTAATTGAAACTTACGCCTTTGAGTCGTCCCTTTGTCATTACATACTGTCCGTAAGTAAAGAAAGTGTGCTTGGGGATATAGTTAAGAGGATCACCCACGTTGCTCCCCTTGAGGTTGTATTGGTTGGAAGCGATCTCTCCGTATCGTGCGTTCGTGAAGCCGTATCCGGCAGAGAACGATAAGTTTACGAGAGGGGTATAAGTCATCTCCGCTTCAAACCCGGAGGAGAGGACAGTACCTACCTGAGCCATGACGGCCTTGTCTATCATCTGTCCCGTAGCATCAGCCTCCTGCACCGTACCTATATTGCGTACGAGGTTATTCTGACGGATATGGAACACTGACACACGCCCTTCGAGCTCTCTACCCAGTATAAATCCCGTACCCAACTCAGCCTGATATCCGGTCATAGGATCGAAGATGGCTTTTGAGAAGTCTGCCGTCTGCTGGTCTATCACCTTTCCATCCTTGTTGATATAGATAGTCTTAGGGTTCAGACTGCGAGAGGATCGGTCAGGTACAAAGAAGTTGGAGATACTGCCGTAGAATGAGAGATCTTTCAGAGGTTCATACACCACCCCTACCCTGTATGTCAGGGCATTGTATATAAGGTGAGCATTGCTCTTTTCACTGATATATTCGGCAGATCGGTTCACTACTTTGTGTCTTGGATATTGCTTGATACCATAATTATTGTAACGAAGAGCCACCAGAGCCTTCAATTGGTCGGAGAACTCTATCATATCCTGAAAGAAGAGCCCCACCACCTGTGTCTGGAATCGGGTGGCACTACTAAATCTCTCGTACATCGGTCCTGCGCTCTTAGGATCGTAGACATTGACGAGTGCATTGACCCCAGGACCAAATACGTCATCCGACTCCTTAAGCATATTTGGAGAGTACGGCTCACCCGCTACATTGTTGCCCCGAAACGAATGACGATCGAGGAGTGTGTACGATGCTCCAAACATTACATTGTTACGAATGCCGAGAACTTCAAACTTCCCGTTGAGGTCAAGATGGTTCTGAACTGTCCTTGCGACATGATGAAAACGCAACGGGAAGGTAAGTTTAACATGATCTAGGTCTATATACTTCTTCTTCCCATTGACGAGGTAGGAGTAGGCGTATATAGGATCATTGCTCGTGGGATAGGTAAGCTCCTCGGTTGAGAAATAGTCTATAATGTCATGGCTGTACATAGCTTTGTTAGATAGTTTCCATCTGTCGGACATATACCAATTATAGCGGAGGTAGACGCTTCGGTTCTTGTTCCACATGAAGTCCGAGGGGTTGTTGTATCTCCACGAGCGATCGAGTCCGCGGAGCAGGTCTCCCATTTTGTAGATTACCGCACCTGTCGTTTCATTGGTTATATCTCCCGGCATCGTCTTCGGGAGTCCGGCTTCAGTACCATAGTAGTCCTGCACCAGGCTTAGGCGCAAGTCGAGGGTATGCTGTGGCGCCAGCTGGAAGACAGTGTTGTTATACAGAGAGAAACGCCTATCCCCTCTGGCACGCCATCCCTCCCCACCTGTAGTGTTGAAGTTGAGTAGCGAGTGTATGCCCTTCGCCAAGCTGCCACCTATCGTACCGGATGCTTGATACTTACCCCATGAGCCGGCAGACATAAAAAGCTCCAATGTGGGGATATTGGTAGCGGTCTTCCTTATGATATTTACGAGACCTCCGACGGAGGAGTGCCCGCCCAGGATAGAGGAGGGACCCTTGATCACCTCGAGGCTTTCGACCATCGTCAGGTCTGGGAGCGGGAAGGAGTTCCATGTCGTACGCTCATCTCTCATCCCGTCTATCTCGATCGGAGAGTAGTCGAACCCCCGCACGCTCACCTGCTGGAACGCTCCGTAGGTCGTACGGGTATGGGTCGCAGTCGTAAATCGTGTAGCCTCCTGGAAGTCGAATATCCCACGAATCTTGAGCGGCTCCATAGAGATCGTGGAGATACTTACGGGCAGATCCTTGAGTGGGACATCGAATCGGGACATCTGCGACTTGCGCACACCGAAGACATTAAGCACACGAAGCCGATACGTGCTATCGGACTTGTGCACCACAGATCCATCATCCCCCTCAGCCATAGCGCCAACAGGGACGAAAGAGGAGAGCAAAACGCTCGAAATCAAAGTAATCAATGATTGCTTCTTCATCTTCATCAGTTATTAAAATCAATAGTAAAAAAATATCTTCCTTACCCAAGTGATGAAGAGATAAAAGAAAAAGAAGTACCGGATCGTACTCAGACAGATGTGTACAGGATGAGGTCTCAGGGAGCATATCCCCGCTACAATTATTGATGTCTGTACTGCTATTGCGACTCTAACTCCCGAAAGCCCCTCTGTGCTGATCCGAAACAGTACTGCCTCAGTACATATCTCCGTATCACAAAAAATATACAAATAGCGTCATCGGCAGGTAGGTCTTCCGGCTTATCCTCGCTCATAACTCATCGCCTTCCCACACCCAAGGTTGGTGCAGTGGCATCTCTGTCACGGGTTAGAACTTATCCTGGTAGATAGAGGATATACGGCTGCGGGTACAGCTTTGGACTCTCCGACGCCCAATAGTACTAGGGACAGTGGTGCTTTCGGTCTTACCAAATTCCATTTTACCTGCAAAATGCGGTGCAAAGTTACGTAAAAATATACCTAATCATACATACTTTGCATCATCATCCCCGAAATCCTCCAAGCCTCATTCGTCTTCCGCACATCCCACCTCTCCCCCACAAACATCCGAACATCCGGTTCCAAAACAGCCCTTATAGGGATCTGATCTTACTTTCCGCCTCGGAAAAGCAATAATTCGCCCCGGAAAAGCAGTCTTCCGTCCCGGAAAATTACCTTTCAGGAGCGGAAAACTACTTCATGTGCGGTAAGGCACAAGTTATGATGCGATAAGTCATCTACCCTTCAGTATACCGCGCCTACACACCTCCCATACATATTTATCTGCAAGTCGTATCTCGAGGTTAAACGAGATACCACCACACGTCATCTAAAAGTCGTAACTTGGTTCGGGAAAAGACAACAACTTAAACATTACAATATGAAACAACTTAAACTTTTGGCATACGCCACCGGGCTCTTGACCTTAGCCGGATGTGGCGCAAGTAAGAACACGATGACTACCGTGCAAGGCGTCTCTCCTACGATGCCCGCAGTAAGCCTATGGACCGGTCAGTACGGAGGAGCGGACAAGAGCTATGACACAAAACTCCTTGCCCTGAGAGAAGAGGTAGCACCGCGATTCAGCGTATTCACCTACGTGGATAAGGAAACCGGGATTACGATGGAATACAACCTCTATATCCCCAAGAACTATGACCCAAGTAAGAAATATCCCATCGTACTCTATATGGCAGATGCAAGCACCGTAGGTAAAGGTGCCGTGGCTCCTCTCAAGCAAGGATACGGAGGGATCATCTGGGCAACAGACGAGAGTCAGGCAGAGCACCCGAGCTTTGTATTGGTGCCCTCTTACCGTGGCCCGGAGCGTGCCACCAATGATGACTGGGAAGTCTCTGCCGAAGTACCTACGACCTACCATCTATTGCAGGATGTACTGTCTCGCTATTCGATAGATCGCAACCGAATATATGCAACAGGGCAATCCATGGGCGGAATGATTTCTTTCCATTTCGCATCCAAGTACCCGGACTTGTTCGCAGCCTTCCTTTTCGTCGGTACGCAATGGGATATCAATGTACTCACTCCTCTTGCCAAACAGAAGTTTATTTATATCATCTCTGCCGGGGAAGCTCCGGGAGCCGAACTGATGGGTAAGCTGGGGAAAATGCTTAGAAGGCATGGCATAAGTTACGGTGATCTTGAATTTCCTGCCAATCTGCCCGATGCCATCAAGGAAAAGTATGTATATGACCTATTGAGCAAAGGGTACAGTGCCAACCTCATCCGCTTCACAAAAGGTACGGTGATCCCGATCGGCAATACCAAGAGTGCCAATTTTTCCGAGCATATGTACGGCTTCGACTATGCCTACCAACTCAAGGAGCTACGCCAATGGCTCTTCGCCCAGACTAAATAGTCAGGAGATAGTCAGGAGGTAATCTCAAATCGTCCGTAAGAGAATATACGGTGAGATTATCCATTATAATTCCGAAACTTATCAGTACTCCGATTATTCGGATAGATAAGATAGGGCTAAAGTAATCGCCCGTGTCCCCATATATATCGAATGAGGCTGTCCCACATAGTATGGAACAGCCTCATTCGATATATATAGGTAGATAGTCGATATTGGATTTATTACTTATAAAATTAAGGATGTTCGGATGACTCGTCCGTCTCTTCCTCGGGCGTAAGAGCGGGGTTGATGGCTTTAGTGGACGGAAGCCCCATCACCTTGACCCGTTCAATCTGTCGGAGCAAGTTGCCCGGGCCTGTGGTGAGTTGCCGTTTGGCTTGCTCGTATGTGGTCTGAGCAGTATTGAGCTGTGCGCCAATCTTGACGAAAGTATCGGCAAAGGTGGCAAACTTCTCGTACATCTTATTGGCTGCGGTTACGATCTGTTCTACGTTCTTGATCTGGATCTCCTTGCTCCACAGGTCGTAAAGGATCTTGAGCATCCCTATAAGGTTGGAGGGTCCCATCATAAGGACTTTCTTCTTATATGCCAACTGCCATATATCCGGATTGTGATGCATCGCCAGATTGTACGCAGCTTCGTAAGGGAAAAACATAATAACGAAGTCGGGCGCAGTATCTAAGTAGGCACTGTAATCTCGCTTGCAGAGCTCTTCGATATGGGTACGAATAGAAACAAGGTGGCGATCTATGGCTCGCTGCCGCTCCTCTTCGGTCTCTGCCTCATGGTAGTCCAGGTAGGCCTTGAGCGATACCTTGGCATCTATGATCAAGTCTCGCTCACGGGGGAAATGTATGATGGCATCGGGGCGCATCTGTCGGTGCGTCTCCTCGTTCGTAATCCGATTGCCCAGTCGATCGGTAATGTACTCTTGCAGTTCGTATTCGCGTCCGCGAGATAAGCCTGAATTCTCAAGAATGCGCTCGAGGATCATCTCTCCCCAATCGCCTTGGACTTTGCTTTGTCCCTTAAGAGCTTCGGCAAGAGCGTTAGCTTCCTTAGAGAGTGTCGAGTTCTGCTCCTTCAGCTCTCTGATAATGTGTGTAAGGGTATGACGTTCCTTAGCTTCGGTGTCATAGGAGTCGGAGACTTGTTTCTTGAATGCTTCGATGTTCTGTTGGAGGGGCTCGAGGAGGTTCTTGAGGGAATTTTTCTGATGATCGGTGATCTTCTCGCTCTTCTCTTCGATGATGCGTGCGGCAACAAGGGCAAACTCCTTCTTAAGTTCCTCCTTCATCGCGTCGGTCTGTCTATTGAACTCCTCCACCTTACGGCGAGCCTCGTCCCTCTCCGACTCTACCTTTACGAGACTTCGCCGGCACGCTTCGAGCTCTTGTCGCACTTCGGTAAGAGAAGAGTTCAGGTGTACCACCTCAACGTCCCGTACGGAGAGCTTCTCCTGCTCATACCCGAGCCGCGCACGAAGGGAGATGAGCTCCGCATCTACCTCGTGAAGTCTCGCCGCAGTAGAGGTAGCTTGGCTTGACTTACGTACCACAATGAGTACAAGCACAAGGATGATCAAAACAAGAATGCCGATAAGGATGTACAAGGGTGCCATGAGGTGTCGTTCAGTTTAAGATATGATGAAGCATTCCGACATAGAGCCCTGCCGTCTCGGTACGTAATCGCTCACTACCGAGACTGACGGGAACGAAGCCTGCCGACCGACTCTCCTCAACCTCGGATGGGGAGAAGTCGCCCTCGGGACCGATAAGAAAGACTGAACCGAGACCGGGCTTGAAGAGGGTCTTGATATCAATGCGCTTAGTATCTTCGCCACAATGGGCGATGAACTTCTGGTCGGGCATGAGCAAGGATAGAAAACGGGATAAGGAGTCGTGCCACAGGAGTTGTGGTCTTATGAGTTTCTGAGATTGTTTCATCGCAGAAGTGATGATCTTGTCGATCCGCTCGAGATTGACCTTGCGCCGGATCGTCCGCTCGGTACATATAATATCTATCGCGGATATACCCACTTCGGTGAGTTTTTCGACCAGCCATTCGATTCGGTCGATATTCTTGGTAGGTGCAATCCCTATACGAAGCAAGGGACGGGATCCTTCGTCTTGCTTTACAATATGGTCGATAGAGAGGTAAGTGGCTGTGGGATCTGCCGAAAGGATCGTCGTACTGTACAGTGTACCTTGTCCATCGGTAACCAGAAGGGTATCCCCCTGCCCCTTACGGAGCACCCTGATCGCATGGGCAGACTCCTCGGCAGGGAGCAATCCATCTACCAAAATATCGGGAGCATAGAAGTAGGTTGTCTCCTCGGTGTGCTTGGCTTTATTCTTCATAACTCTCACGCCTTTTCTGCTCTTCAAACAAAACTCTGCTCCACTCATACTGCTCTCCTTCAAGACTTAACGTGTAGAGTCCTGTGAGATCTGCCGTCGTAATCTCTGACAGAAGCAATGCCGTGTCGTGGTCTATATCCTCCGGACGTACACCATTACTTATATACTGCCCGACGATACTGTTTTGAATCCGTTCTTTCTCCAGATCAATCTCCACCTCACGATAGCCACTTTCTATCCGAACGGTCGCATCTGTCGTATCGAGAATGATATCTTCGACAAAGATCGGCAGATTTCGTAAATAAGCATGTACGACCCCTTGGTGCATGGGTACGGTAAACCTTACTTCTTCGCCCATATCGCTCAATGCACACATCTCGGTGAGAACAAGCCCGGATGTGGATAAATATATCACAACCTTACGAATACGATACCCTACTGCCGTAGCCAAAGCATCGACGACATCGTGATCGGTGGCACCAAATCTCGTAAAGTGTCTCATGGATACCACATAACTTCGTTCTCTGTGCGGTGGGACAAGTACGGGCATATATCGCTGCGCACCGTCCCGCTCCCGCAATACGATTGCCATGGTTCGCTTCTCATCGTTGCTCCGACCGATACCTATCACGGTCATTTGGCACATCTTAAAGTCACGTCGCATAGAAGAAGTATGTATTAAACGGGGTATTCGTCGAACTCCTTATCCGTCATCGGCAGATGGACAATGATAGAAAGAGCTCCGAGGGTCAGTACATCGCCGTCTCTAAGTGCAACCATCTCTCCTCTCGAGAGTATCTTCCCATTGACAAATGTCCCGGTATTGCTTTCAAAATCTTGGACAGTAAGAGTGTCTCCCTTCCTGATGACCTTAAGATGATGTCGGCTCATGCTGGGATCGGATGTGAACACACGTAGGTCGGCTGTAGAGTCTTTATTGTGGCGACCAAGGATAGAAACTCCGACGGGTACCGGCATTTCTTGTGGGATAGTAAAGATATTCTCTACAATTTCCAGCCAGGGTTCGGTATTTCTATTGGCAGGATTTTCTACGGCAATAGCTTTTACCGACCTGTCACTATGCTGCAACATATTCGCTCGGCATGAATAAACAGCAATAGGTTTACGACAAGAGGTACAGAAATTCACCTCCGCATTATGAACTCTGGGAGAAGGGACGATCACTTCTATCTGTGTTCTACAATAAGGACACCGGGCTTTATCTTTGTAAGAAGAGATAGACATACACAAAATGTATTGGAATGTTATTGCATCCTCTTGAGGATGCTATATGCTTTATAGAGTCCTAAGCTCCCCGCCATGCTCATATCTCTATCCGCTTCACCCTTTTCGCCGAGAGCATAGTGGCACAACGCCTTATTGAAGTATGCTGCCCCCATACTGCTATCTTGTTGTATTGCTCGAGCAAAGTATGAGATGGCATCACGGTAATTGCCGGTATTGTAATGGATGCAACCGATATTGTAGAGCAATTGTGCCGGCTCCGAGGAAAGGTTTGTAAGGAGCTGTTCGAGTTGAGAAAGTGCATCTGAAGCCAGACCTCTCGCTCTTACTGGAGTACGTGAGGAGACACTGCTCATGTCGAATAGGATATTCGGGAGCTTCTCTCCCGACTTACTTCCGGACGATTGGAGATCCTGCTCAACTCTGCTTTCCGACATATAGGTGTACATAAGGCATGAAGCATACTGGAAACGTGCAGAGATAGCATACCTTTCATCTTTACTTACGATGAGTTTGGCAAAGAGTGAAGCTGCCTCCTGGTAGTCTTTCAGTGTCATATAATCCATAGCTCTCGTAAAGATAGCCTGTTCGCTTTCCCCTCCCATACTGCTAATAGATGATTGATGTTCTCGAATGATCGACTCAGTAAGGTTAGGAATTTGTCGCACCATCTTCAAAGTATACTTCAATGATGGTATAGGGAACGGGACATTGTTTCGATCAGTCTCACTTCTACTATCGCTGTCGTAGTAAGAAAGAATATACATGGGTTCAGGCTCAACCCGAGTCTGTCGGTCTTGAACTCGACCTCTGATGCCTTCCTCTTCCTTATATAGCTCATTGTATCCGCTCTTCTTTCCATCATACACAAGCATACGGAACTTGCGGATGTTCTCATCTCGTTCATCTCTCGTATCCATAGTTTCCGGGTCATCATCGGGAGAGACGGTACGGCGTTTGTTCTTTGCCTGCGTACGTACTTGGGGATTATTCATCAACTGTGACGCCATATACATATCTATATCGGCACCTCGACTGTCACCCAAGTAGCGTTTGGCATTGGCTCGCTCCATATACGCAGGGACAAAAGTCGGATAACGTGACACAATTATATCCAAATCCCGTTTGGCCTTATCGTAAGATCCTAACTCATTATGTATAAGCGCACGATTGAATCGTGCAAAGGAATTATCGGGATCGTACGTCAAGACGACATCAAAGTCCGAAATAGCATCGTTCAAGTCACCTACTCTCGTACGGAGCAATGCACGATTGTAACGGGCAAGAAGGTTATTTGGCTTAATTGTAATAGCAGTTGAATAGTCCGACATCGCACCTCGAAGGTTATTTAACTTGAAACGCACTAATCCTCTATTGGTATAGAGGTCAGTATTATCCGGACTTAGTTCGATCGCTTTATCAAGATGGCTAAGGGAGGTACGGTAGTCTTTTTCATCATATGCGATTGCTGCCAAAGAAACATACGGAGCCGTAGCCGTCGGAGATATCTCAATTCCCTTTAAGAATTGGACTTTTGCTTGCACAGTATCCTTCATTGCGAGATAATACCCACCATCTATCACATACGCTGGGGCATAATTGGCATGAAACCTCTTAAGCCTATCGATACTCTGTCTGGCACGAACTGTATCTTTGTTCGATATATACAAGAGCGAGGCATTGTGCAAAGCACCCTGATCGTCTGGATTATCCCTCAACACCATCTCGTAATCCCGAAGTGCAAGAGAGTCTTTCCCTAACGAATGGCGCGCAAGTGCCCTAAGAAAGTATGCGCGATAGATAAACGGATTACGGATAATACATGAGTCACTATCCATCTCTGCTCCATAAAAATCGTCAAGACTGAACTTCGCTAACCCTCTATAAAAATATGGTTCTGCCTTTTCGGGAGAATAGCGAATAGCAGTATTGAAGTACTGAATAGCCAAAACATAGTCCTTGAAAGTGATAGCATTCCGACCGATATTTACCACCTTGTCTGTATCTACTTGGGCAGCTGCATTTGAAATAAACCACCCGGACATAAGGATTATATATAGCTTATTCAGTATAGATCTCATATCACACTTATTTCTTTACGACTGTACGATAGTGACAAGGGGCCTTGCCTTGAGAGATTTTCTGGAGCTTAGACCTGATCATCTGCTTCCTTAGAGGAGAGATACGGTCAATGAAGAGTGTCTGTTCAATATGATCATACTCATGTTGGAAGACACGAGCAGCAAAACCCTTCAATATCACAATATGAGGTTCAAACTTTTCATCCAAGTATTGTACGGTGACTTCAGTTGGACGTAATACTTTCTCATGTATCCCAGGCAGACTAAGACATCCTTCGTCAAGACTAACGGTCTCGGCATTGTGCGCCATAATCTTAGGATTGATGAATGTCTGTTTGAAGTCCTTACACTCAGGGAAATCTTCTGACAGCACATCAGCATCAATAACCATCAGACGGATGGCTCTGCCTATCTGTGGAGCAGCAAGGCCAATCCCTTCAGCGTCATACATCGTTTCGTACATATCATCGATCAACTTCTGGAGTTCGGGATAGTCGCGATCGATCTCTTTTGTCTCTTCTCTCAAAACTGGATGTCCATAGAGGTATATAGGTAGTTTCATATTATCTCTTCTCAATAACCATTTATCATATTCAACGCCTCGCCATACCATCTCGATGTTCCATATAATCCCTCAAGATGATGACAGCACTTATCTCATCCACCATACCCTTTTCACGTCGCTTGCTCATCTTCATGCCACTCTCGATCATGGCACGTTGGGCAAGGACAGAAGTAAAACGCTCATCATAGCGGATGATGTTAAGGTCAGGGAGCAACTTTTTTATCCTATTGATGATCGGCACAATGTACCTCACACTCTCGGAGTCAGTGTAGTTCGCCTGTTTCGGTTCGCCAATGATGAGGGCATCTACCGATTCTTTTTTGCAATACTCCACAAGCCACTCCGCTACTTTATGGGTTGGGATATAACCCAGCCCACCCGGGACAATCTGCAAAGTATCGGTAGCAGCCACTCCCGTACGCTTACCGCCTATATCAAGAGCAACCAACCGTCCCATAAATAGCAAGATCTTTTATAGTCTTTCCCGTTACCGGATCCACTACATCCGGAGCTATCTCTGCGAGAGGCTGTAGTACAAACTGTCGCTTTCTAAACTCCGGGTGTGGGACTTTCAGGTCAGATAGATTGGAAATATAGTCTCCACACAAGATAATATCTATATCTATTGTCCTATCGTAGTGTATCCCATCATGTGACTTACGGGCTCTCCCCAAGGATTTTTCTATTCTCTGCGTTTCGTACAACATCTCCAATGGAGAGAGAGGACTCACTACCTCTATGACTTGGTTACTGAAGAGTTGTCTAGACATGAAGCCCTCCGGTTCGGTTGTAAGTATAGATGATTCCTTTACGATCTGACCCGCATACTGTCCAATCATATTCCTTGCTTTCTCAAGGTAGCCTAAGGTATCTCCTATATTGGATCCCAATGCAAGGTGGTATGTATTCTCAGGACGCACTATTAAGATAATCTTACATTACAATATCAGCATGGCGTCGCCATAAGCTCCGAACTTATACCCTTCTTTTACGGCAACCTCATAAGCATTCATGACATAGTCATAACCACCGAGTGCGGCCGTCATCATCAATAATGAGGAGTAAGGCATATGGAAGTTCGTAATCAATGCAGACTTTGCACGGAACTCATACGGAGGGAAGATAAATCTACTCGTCCATCCGTCGTACTCCTTGATATGCCCGTCTGTGCTAATGCAAGTCTCAAGGGCTTTAAGCACCGAAGTCCCTACCGCACACATGCGACCGCCTCTCTCCTTGGAAGTATTGACGATATCGCAACACTCTTTACCCACATGCATCAGTTCGGCACCCATCTTATACTTGGTAAGGTCATCGACATCTATATCTCGGTATGCCGTAAGCCCTGTATGCAGAGTAAGGAAGCTAAATCTACAATCTTGTATCTCTAGACGCTTCATCAGCTCTCTACTGAAATGCAGTCCGGCTGCCGGAGCCACGACAGCCCCTTCCTCGGTCGCAAAGATTGTCTGGTAGCGTTCCTCATCATCCGGTTCCGGGTCACGATTGATATACTTAGGGAGCGGAGTGTGACCTAGAGCGAATAAAGCCTCCTTGAATTCCTCGTGAGTACCATCATATAGAAACCTCAAAGTCCTCCCTCGCGATGTAGTATTATCTATCACTTCTGCGACAAGAGACTCGTCATCACCGAAGAAGAGCTTATTGCCGATCCTTATCTTACGAGCCGGATCTACGAGCACATCCCACAGGAGTTGCTCAGACTTTAGCTCGCGGAGCAGGAAGACCTCTATCTTGGCATTGGTTTTCTCCTTATTGCCATACAGTCTTGCCGGGAAGACTTTCGTGTTGTTAAACACGAAGACATCATCTTTCCCAAAGTGTTCAGTGATATCCTTGAAGACCTTATGTTCTATTTCACCGGTACTTGAGCGCAAGACCAAGAGCCTGGACTCATCTCTAAACTTTGCCGGATACTGTGCAACAAGTTCATTCGGTAGGTTGAAATTAAATTGAGATAGTTTCATATATACTATTGTTATATCATTATCATTCAGCGAGAGGCGGTAGCAGTCATCACCTCTTCTATCCATCCTGAGACCTCTTCCATTTTCAGAGCACTTGTTTCATCGCTTCCTCCGGAGCACACACGCCGAAGAGCAGACAGATACCCCCCACTCTCCAATGCGACTCCTATGTCTCGAGCCAATGCTCGGATATAGGTACCTTTCCCACAGACTACCTCTATCTCTATCGCTGTGGGGGAGAACGATAGCAGAGAGATCCCCTTTATAGTTATCTCTTTAGCGGTCAGCTCCACATCCTTTCCGGCACGCGCCATCTCGTATGCTCTCTTACCATCCACCTTACAAGCGGAGAAGGTAGGAGGTACTTGTCGGATCGTGCCGACAAAGCCTTCAAGTACTTTCCGCACAAGATCCTCTGTGATATGATCGGTCGGGTAACGATCGTCTATCTCCGTCTCCATATCGTACGATGGTGTGGTAGCACCCAGCTGTATCGTTGCCCTATAAGTCTTTTCGTGCCTCTGCAACTCCTCTATCAGCTTTGTGGCTTTCCCGGTGCAGAGGACTACGACACCGGTTGCAAGAGGGTCGAGTGTGCCGGCGTGTCCGACCTTTAGTTTCTTCAGTCCGAGACGTCTTGTGAGCATATATCTCACCTTATTCACGACATCGAAAGAGGTCCAATGCAAAGGTTTATCCACTGAAAAGACAAGTCCTTTGGAGAAGGGGTTGTCCTGTCTTCTCTCAAGTTCTGCCTGTCGTTCCCTATTCAATTCCTTTATCATTGATACAGATCGATCGCATTAGTTAAATCACAGCAAGATCATATCCCAGGAGTATCATCCCGATGATAATCCCTCCGACGATGATTCGGTACAGCCCGAACACCTTGAAGCCGTGCTTACCGAGATAAGATACGAAAAAGCGTATTGCAATAAGCCCTACGATGAAAGAGACTACGTTACCAATGATCAGCGTATCAGCGTGCTCGGCGAAGATCTCTACCCCACCCTTCTTCCACAACTTGTAGGCTTCCAATAGCGAAGCTCCGAACATCGTAGGCACGGCAAGGAAGAAACTGAACTCTGCCGCTGCCTTGCGGGTAAGCCCTTGAGTCATCCCTCCCGTGATGGTTGCCATAGATCGAGATATACCGGGTAGGAATATCGCGATGCACTGAAATAGTCCGATGACAAAGGCATTCGTATAGGTCACCTGGCTGCGCATATTCCCTTTGATGAGATTATCGATAAAGAGCATCCCCCCCCCCCCCGATCACGAGGTTGATGGCTATGACCCATACCGAGCCCAGCATACGGTCTACCCAGTCATTGAAGAGCAACCCCAAGATGATTGCAGGGATACAGCCCCAGATCAATTGGGCATAGAAACGAAAGCGACTTAGGTTCCGTCGCCACTCGGGAGCATTGCTGTGCCACATATCTGAAGGTAAAGCGAAGTTCACGAACCGCTTGAAGTACAGCACGACAACCGAAAGGATTGCACCGAACTGTATCATCACCGTGAACGCCTTGACATACTCCGTGCTCTCCATCCCCATGAGGGACTGAGCGATAACCATATGCCCAGTACTCGATACCGGGAGGAACTCCGTAAGCCCCTCCACAATAGCAAGTATAAGTGCCTGTATCGCTGTCATTGTCTACCGTCCTCTTCCGTTTGGTGCTGCTTCGACGAGCGCCACAATATCGCTACAAGCACCCCGAAGTACCCTAAAGTGCAAAGCACCGGAGCGATCTTGATACGAGTGAAAGAGAATACTTCAGGGTTGAAGGTCACGCCATCTTCAGATGTACCTCCTGCCATGAGTATATATCCTGCGACGATGAAGAGAAGCGACACAAGGAGGATATACAGATTGTGCTTCGAAAAAGTATGCTGTTTGTAGTACTTACTATCCATTGGTAAAGTATTGAGTATCGTAAATGTTGGTAATATCAGACTCTATAAAGCTTATTAATGTCCATGCGCATATACTTATTGACAGCCATCACGGCCGACACAAGCGAGATCAAGATGCCGAGCAGTATCACTATGCCTGCAACTATCAAGGCGTTTTCATGCGTCAGTACGGCTGCCATCAGCGGATAGTGCTCAGAGACGTAGTACCATCCCCATGCCAGCACAGCCAATGCAATGAGAGCGGCAATAAGCCCCCCCAGGATATTTTGTGCTATGAAGGGGCGACGGATAAACGCAGGAGTAGCCCCCACCAACCGCATCGTATAGATGGAGAAGCGTCTCGAGTAGATGAGGAGTCGTATGGTATTGTTGATCAAAGCAAATGAAATCAGCAGCAAGAGCACAGCGATGAAGATCACCACTGCGCTAATCACTTTGATGTTTTTATTGAGACTATCGAGGAGATCCCGCTTATAGCTTACGCCTCTCACGGATGGGAGCTTCTTCAAAGCCGCTTCGACCATGGCAACACTATCTGCTACAGACGTGTACTCGGACTTAACTTTCACCTCAAAGGATGGGGAGAGAGGGTTCCAGCCGAGGAATGTTTCGGGGTTTTCGCCCAGTTCGCGACTCACTTCCTCCAGAGCCTCCTCCTTGGAGTGGTACACTATCTCCTTGACGAAAGGCTGACGCTCTATACGCTTCCTCATATCCGATACTTCGCTCTCTCCGGCTTCGGGAGACAGGATGACGGTAAAGCTCATACTCTCACGCACGAAGTCTCGAAGCTCCTTGCCTATCAACCCCATCATGGACACTACCCCAAGTAGGAAGAGCACCATGGAAACACTCATGATACTTGTCAGCCGTGAATGCAAAAAACTCGGCGTGTGCCTTTTCTCCTTATCTCTCATCTCTCGTAATGCAAGTGGTTGAATTAAAAAATAACTCCTTGCAAAGATACTAATATATTTCGCTTTATCCGGCACTTTTTATCTTCCCGAGGTCGAATAGATTTCGGAGACATTCTTCGCAGACGGTATCGGGGACTTCCCTCTGTACGGCAAACTACTTCGGAAAGATAGGATATGAAGTTATGTTCCGCGCCTGAAAGTTGGTATCCCACTCCGGAAAAGTAATAATCCGCACCTGAAAGTTAGTTTTCAGGAGCAGATTATCAGTTTCGTTGCGGTAATGAGGAAGTTCTTTTACGGGAAGTCACTTATATTTCACCGCTACCACCCAACTTGGCAAGTAGTCCTCCGGGGCTACTCGAAGCGTACGCCCTCTGCCGGCCTTATATTGGAGATGATGGCTGTCGGGATAAAGATGATGAGATAGAGGATAAGTATCGTGGCAAGGTCGGTAACGATAAGTGTCGGGAGTGATATACTGATCGGCACATACTCCATATAGTACTGTGACGCATCGAGGCGTAGGAGCTTGAAGTGTGCCTGAATGAATGCCAAAGCGAGCGCAATCATATTCCCCCACAATACGCCGGTGAGGAGGACTCTCAGTGCCATGTGATGAAAGACCTTGCGGAGCGACGAATTGCGCTGACCGAGAGCCTTCAGTGTCGCTATGGTTCGTACGCGCTCAAGGATAATGACTATGACTCCCGTGATCATGGTCATTGCTGCAACAGCAATCATCAGAGCAAGGATGAGTGCCACGTTAGTGTCCAAGAGATCTATCCACCCGAACATGAGGGGATTCATCTCCTGTGCTGTAAGCATGGTGTAGCGTTCGTCGGTCTCAGTCACTCTGGCTGAGAGGGTGTCGTAGAAACTGTCGTACAGGCTTTCGGTATGGCGGTAGTCCGAGAGCTTGGCTTCCAGTCCGCCTGCCCGAGTCGCTTCCCAACCGAGTACGCCACGGACACATCGGATATCCCCAATCACGATATTATTGTCATAGTCATCGAACCCGGTGTGGTATATCCCCTTGACTACGAACTTCCGCACCTTGAGCCTGTCTCCATCGAAGAAGTACATGAGCATCGTACTATCGACATCGAGGGAGAGGTAGTCGGCGATAGCAGCGGAAAGGAGTAGTTCGTTCTGCACTTCGCCGGAAAACGAAGGCACCTCCCCATCGAGCAGATACTGCTGTAAGAAAGCCTTGTCGTACAGACTGTCTACCCCGTGGATATTGACGCCCTTGAATAGAGAGTCGGTCTTGACTACCCCCATAAGATCTGCGAAAGTGTAGAGGTGATTGGTCCCGGGGATACTGTCTATATCTCTGCTCAAGGCAGAGAGGAGCTCCGGGTGGATGTCGATGGGGAGTGTGTACTGACCGTAGGCATTCTCCGGGTGAAATATCTTGATATTGCCTACAAAGCCGTTTATTTTTGCCCTTATTTCAGACTTGAAGCCCCTTACGATAAAGAGGGAAAGCAGGATCAATGTCACACCCATACCTATCCCGATGGAGGATATACGCACGACGGGAAGGCTTCTCTTGCGCCCTCGAGCATCCTCTCGTCTCAGAAACTTGTCGGCAATAAATCTATGTAGGTATCCCATATATTATAAATGTATGTGCGTGAAACCGTACAAAGATAGGGATTTATGAAATAGAAGGGAGCACACTGTACCGTATGGACGGTGTGCTCCCTCGCTTATATGACGGCACTTGCCGTGGATCAGTCTATGGAGTACAGGAACCTCTTGATACTGCGCTTGGGTGTCTTCTGAAACTCTTCCTCCATGAGGCGGAACTCTGCTATACGTTCGTAGGCTGCCACTTGCTTATTGATGGTCTCCTTATTGCGTGCCAATAGAGCGTTTATCTCTTCCGGGGTATTGATGTTCTGGGCAGTCAGCGTCGCAGGATCGAGATAGACCAGAGCGACAAGCTGATGGTCCTTGCGCTGCAATACGAGGGATTCGGCAATCCCGGGCAACATATTGAGCTTGGCTTCCAGTTCCTCGGGGTATATGTTCTGACCCGACGGGCCGAGCAGCATACTCTTGCTACGCCCTTTGATAAATATATTGCCATGCTTGTCTATAGATGCCAAGTCTCCCGTACGCAACCAACCATCGGCAGTAAAGAGAGCTTCGGTGGCTTCTGCGTTTTTGTAGTACCCCTTGCATACGTGCTCACCTCTCACCTGTATCTCCCCGACACCTACTTCATGGGATTCGGGGACTTCGGCAATACGGATCTCCATAGTACCGGGCAGTATCTTTCCACAAGAGAGTGGTACATATTTCCTATGATCTTCATATGAAATAAGAGGGGCACACTCGGTCATACCATAACCAATGGTATAAGGGAATTTGATCTTGTGCAGGAACATTGTGACTTCTTCGTTCATCGCTGCTCCACCTATGATCGTAGTCTTGAAGTTGCCGCCCATAGTATCTATCAACTTCTGTCGTACCTTCTTGTAGATAACTCCCCGAAGGATGGGCAGGCTGAGCATAACCTTCATGACCGGCTTACTCAATGTCGGGGCTATCACATTCTTATATATCTTCTCCAAGATCAGGGGGACGCTGATGATCAGATCGGGACGCACATCGGCAAATGCCTTGACAAGCACCGTAGGCGTCGGGATAGACCCAAGCATATATACGTGTGCTCCGACGGCAAGAGGCAAGAGGAAGTTGAACGCACACCCATACGCATGCGCATTCGGTAGGAAACTGAGCATCTTTCCTCCCTTAACGATGATATGCTTGTTTATACCAAAGGTTACGTTTCCTGCAAGGTTATTGGCAGTAATGATTACTCCTTTGCTGAATCCCGTAGTACCCGAGGTATAATTGATCAGCATTACGGTATCATTGCTTATCTCTTTGTACTGGATATTTTCCTTGGCAAACCCATTGGGATAACGGGCAGCAAACAGCGACTCTACCTCAAAAGTCTCTCCCTTCGTAAGCTCATGAACCACAGCAAGTGTATTGATGTCGATCACCGTATGTACAGCCGGCAATGCCTCCGAACGCAACTGAGTAAGATGAGTATCGGCAGAAAAGACGACAGCAGAGTCACTGTGATTGATGATGTTGTGGATATCATCAGGATGGAAATCGGGAAGTATCGGCACGATAACCGCACCATATGTTACTATCCCCAGGTAAGACATACACCACTCCGAACTATCCTTGGCGACAATGGCTACTTTATCTCCCGTCTGTACCCCTAGGTGCTCCAGCATGAGATGTACCTTGGCTATCCACTTTGCCATATCTGCATAGCTGTAAGTGGTACCAGATTTGTAGTTGGTCAGCGCAGGTAGCGACCAGTATTCCCGTAAGGACGTCTCGTATAACTTGACAAAATTCTCTTTAATCATATATATTCAGTTTGCACAATTCACTCTTGATTGAGCAAAAATATAAATACTTTTCGAGACAAACTACACACTTCATAGTCTAATGTGCAATTCTTGTCTAAGATTGTACCCAATCGAGACATACCTACATCGTACCAAAAGGGAGTAAATAACATACCCAATAGTTGGTATTTATGGGCAAATCAACCTCATATATACTAAAGAGTTGATATGGTTAATCTAAATTTGCACCGCAATTACTACTAAATTCTTTAACTAACATATTTATGAGAAAACATTACTTGTTAGCTCTGGCGATGACCGCTACCGTTGGGTTCAGCACATTGCCTACCTACGCTGCAGTCCCGGAGACGGAACAGCGCCGTCCCGTGACCGATGCCAACATTGTAGGACACGTACTTGACAAAGCGACGGGTCAGCATATCTCCGGCATCACTATCTTGATCAAAGGCACCAGTTATAGTACGACGACCGATAGATCAGGGCACTTCTATCTAAAGAACCTCCGTCCGGGGCGTGTCATCGTGCGCATGCAGGGACTCGGATATCTGAGCCAAGAGCAAGAGATTGTGCTTGAGAGTCGCAAGACCATCGAGGTGAACTTCTATGCCGAAGAGGATGTACTGAACCTCGATGAGGTAGTCGTATCCTCAAATCGCCAGGCAACTCTGCGTAAGCTTGCGCCAACGCTTGTCAGCGTTATCGACGATAAGATCTTCAATTCCGCCAACGCCGTTAATCTGGCTCAGGGTCTGACGTTCCAACCTGGTATTCGTGTAGAGAACAATTGCCAGAACTGTGGGTTCAACCAAGTGCGTATCAATGGGCTTGATGGGCGGTTCTCGCAGATTCTTATCGATAGCCGTGCCATCTTCAGTTCGCTTGCGGGCGTTTATGGGTTGGAGCAACTCCCTGCCAATATGATTGAACGTGTCGAGGTAGTACGTGGAGGAGGCTCGGCCTTGTACGGTTCAAGTGCTATCGCTGGCGTTATAAACATTATTACAAAGGACCCATCTCAAAACAGTTTTACGTATCATCAGAACCTCACTATGACCGGCGGGACAAGTGCAGATAATACCCTTGGCTTCAATGCATCGGTCATCGGTGCAGACAGTCGTATGGGAGCCATGATCTTCGGTCAGTCCCGAGCACGCAATGCTTGGGATGCGAATGGCGACGGGTTCAGTGAAATAGGTAAGATCTCTGCACGTTCATTGGGGTCCAGAGCCTACTTCCGCATCACAGATCAGGATAGGCTCGTCACCGAAGTGCACTCCATACATGAGTATCGTCGGGGAGGTGATCGTCTTGATCTGCCCGATCACGCGGCTTCTGTCTCTGAACGCACCGAACATACCATATACAGTGGTAACATCAAGTACGACCACTACTCCACCAATCTCAAGCATCACCTCCAAGCCTATCTATCCGGTCAGATTGTAGACCGTAGCAGCTACTATGGCGGTATCGGTTACGCCAACGTAGGTAGTCTGGGGAAGATCCCTACGGAGTACGGAGTTAATTTCGGAGAGACCAAGGGGCGCACCTATCTTGCCGGGCTTCAGTACTCGTACGACTTCGAGAAGCTACTCTTCCTCCCGGCCCAGTTGTTGCTCGGTGCCGAATATAGCTACGACAGCCTCAACGACAAGATGCCGATACGTCAGTGGGAACCCAACGAAACTGGTACAGGAACACTCTATCCGACCATAGACCAGAAGATCAATGTATGGAGCCAGATGGGACAGATAGAATGGAAAAACGATATGTGGACCCTACTCCTCGGTGCTCGTCTTGACGAAAACTCCGCGGTGAAGTCCAAGTCCGGCAGTGTCAAACCCATACTAAGTCCAAGAGCCACAGTAAGGTTCAATCCGACACGTGCCATTAACTTGAGAGCCACTTATGCCAAAGGGTTCCGTGCGCCTCAGGTATTCGACGAAGACCTTCACGTAGGAGTGGTACAAGGTGAAGCACAACGTGTGACGAATGCTGCGAATCTCAACCCGGAGTTCAGCCATAGCTTCAGTCTCAGTTCCGATATGTATTTCAATATAGGAGAGGCTCAGGCCAACCTCCTTGTCGAAGGGTTCTATACCAAGCTTATAGGAGCGTTCAACAACGAAGAGATTGGTTCAAAGGACGGGTTCAAGCTCTACGAGCGCCGTAACGGATCAAATGCTCAGGTCTATGGCATCAATCTCGAAGGTAAGATTGCGATGGAGAAGATCTCGCTCCAGGGTGGGCTCACCATCTCAAGGAGCAAGTGGGATGTGGCTCAGGAGTGGGGCAATCGTAGCCTCCTGGTAGGTGAGACAGCAGATAGCTATAAGGATATAAACACCTCCGTGGAGAACGGTGGGAAGACACTAAGCGACTTCGTCTCAACAGTCATCGATGGCAATGCCGTCTATGAAGAGATATCGCTCGTAAGCACTGAAATGCTGCGCACCCCCAACCTTTATGGTTACTTCACTTTCAGCTACAATCCGATCAAAGCGCTCACCTTCTCACTTACCGGTAACTATACCGGCAAGATGTATGTGCCACACGCCATCGAAGTGGGTCGTGGAGCAACCGAGCTCGATCGCAGTCTTGTAGCTTCAGGCAGCCGCCCCGACACGAGAAGCGACGAGACCGCTCCGAGATGGGACAGGCTTGAGCATACCCCATCGTTCTTTGACCTGAGTACCAAGATTGCGTACGACTTTACCATCTTTACCTCAACTAATCTGCAACTTTATATGGGGGCCAACAACCTCTTCAACTCATTCCAGTCAGATTTCGACAAGATGGGCTTCCGTGATAGCGGATACATCTACGGACCTACCCTACCCCGTTCGTACTATGTAGGGGTCAAGCTCAACATCTAAAAGTATCGCCCCGAGCGGCACTTGCAATACTGATGCAAAACGCCTGTGAAACAAGGTTGTTTCACAGGCGTTTGTGTTTCATATCACTCTCTATTCGCTGCCGATCGATGAGCGGTGGCTGCAGTCTACCCGTCCTGACCTCATGTCTTACCAAGCAGTTTGGAGAGCTTGGCTTTGGCTCTTTGCTTTTGAGTCTTGACGGTATCGACAGAGACTCCCAGCATATCGGCGATCTCAAAGTTTGTCTTTCCGTCGAGAGACAGAAGCATCACCTCCCTGCACCTGTCCGGCAATCGGTCTATGGCGTCAAACATGAGGCTGTAGATCTCCTCCTCTACAAATGGGAAGACCTCCTCGATGTCCATCGTAAGCCCGTGCACATCGTCGAGCGATATATGCGAGTGTCGTGGGTGCCGCAAGAGGGAGAGAGCGGCATTCTTGACCGCTGTGAGGAGGTATCTCTTGATGCTTTTGTGGTGATCGAACTGCACTCTGTGCTCCCAGATAGATACGAAGACCCCTTGCACCACATCCTCAGCAGCCTCGATATATGGTAAGATCTTGAGAGCATATAGCAACATCGACTCATAATACACTCTAAAGAGTGCATCATAAGCTTCCCGGCTTCCGCTATTGATAGCCTTAAGGAACTCGGGAGTCTCCGTGCTATTTCTTTCAAGTTGATCCACTACTTGGATGATTTTGTCGTTTATCCTAACACTTCAAGTCGAACCCTCTAAGTTACAGAATATCTTCGAGCTTATCAGATGTATCCCAAAAGTACTTTGCAGCATATGGGTCAAACCTTCGACTTACCGGGAAATAAACTTGCATTCCGGGACTGAAAAGTACATTCCCGCTCCGGAAAACCAACTTTCAGCTCCGGAAAAGTAATAATCAGCCCCTGAGGATCACTCTCGATGTGGGAAAAGGTAGGATTGTTGTGGTAGGGCAGCATGTTCAGAGCCATATCTGTCCTATCGGATAGTCGTAACGGACGACGACCGGAAGCGGCATCTGCCATGAGGATATAAAGGAAGAAGGAGCTGACCCTCATAATGGAGTCGGCTCCTTCTTCGCATACAATGAAAAAAAGTTACTTTGCATCTGTCACAGTTGCAATGAAACTAATATAAAAGTCCATACGACTTCTATAATGTGCATTACGTGAATGCGTCTTGGATCTCTCCAAGTAGCTCTTTGCCCTGTCAAGCATCTCGTAGCAGACTGCCGTAAGATCGTAACCCTGATAGTAAGGGATCGTCTGAGGTCCTGCTGCAGAGACCCTTGAGATCATCCGTTGATCAGGGCTGACGAGGTAAGGAGGCATATCTGCTGATCGGTCGAGAATATCGGTATCTACGAGCCTGCGTGCTGCACCTTTCGCTTTGGACTGAGCAAATACTGTCTTCAGACTGTTTGAAGAGTTGATCAATGCTGCAATATAAGAGGCTATCTGAGACACTTTTTGCTCAGGAAGCACCTTCCCTTCATCAACGTGATGGAAGAGATAATGCTCAATATCTCCGAGGTATTCACGTTGAGTATAAGGATCCTTCGAATTCTCGACACTCATAGTCATAAATGGTAGCCTTGCCATCAATACCTTGAGCGGCATATCGAGACCCAAAATCCATTGAGTCATAGAGGCTCCGGGGCCTGTGAAGTCAAGCAACTTCTGGTTGCTGTCAAACCATGAGAGATCATCGCACTGCGCAAGTATAGCCTTCACGATCCTCTTCTGCATAGCCTTCGGTACCGCCTTTACCCTGGGTGTACCATCGCCTTTGGGATTGGGATCTATATAGACACCTCCGATATATGAGGTCATCGGAGTAATCATGTTATAGACAAAGTCCGAGAAGATATACGCAGGGAAGAGTCCTTTCAGGGTAGATGGCACAGTATCATTATTGAGCCACTTATCCCCATTGGCAATTGAATATCTGATTTGTTTCATCTTTGTATCCATGAATTCGAAAGGATCGTTGCCAAGGTCAGAGAACTGCCCTCTAGGGTCGCTGATATGGGGCAAAGACGTTTGCAGGAAGAGGTAGCGAGGGTTATCCAAGTGCTGTCTCACCATCTCTTTCAAAGACTTCTCCTCATTGCTTCCCACTTCGCTATACAAATACTTAATGGTAAAGTAATCTGCGACACCAACCTTGTCGGAAATCATTCGGACACCGCGTTCCTTATCGCCGGGCTGAGCAAGAACATTGTAGAACAAGTCGTCCATGACCGATGCCGTGAACCCATTGGCCTGGGTAAACTCCGGCGAACGTATCTCCTTTGGCGTATAAGCCATCGAACCAGCGAGGTTGGCAGATAGACCTAAGCTGTAACCGAAAGTCTTTACGAAGCTGGCACGTAGTCCGTCTTTGATCTGCTCTTCACCGATAAAGTAAGTCCTGAAGCTCGGATTTGCATAAGAGTGTTGATACATCCCGATCTGTGCGATAGTAGCAACAAGACCGCGTGTCACTGATATACGTGAGCTCAAGATCTCCCCAGTACGTGGGTCAATGATATTACTTGCAGATGAGATACCACCTGTCCCCTCTCTCAATGTTATAACATTGACAGCAGGAGAAGTAGCACGGAAAGACGGACTTGAAGGAAACCTCTCCAGGCGGATAGGGCGTCCCATACCACACTTCTCGAATGCTCCGTTCCACTCATCGGCTGCTTTCTTGATCTCAGCCAGCCATGACTCTTTGATCAACGTATCTACATAGTATACGATCTCGCCACCTTTCTCCAATCTATGGCGAGTGACATAAGAGTTTGCCTTGACATTGAAAGGATTTCGATAGTCTTCAAACATCACTGATCGGGATCCAACCTCGGGATTGGTCACACGGGGGTGCATCTTGTCTGCAGGCAATACCACAACGTATGTGGATACGGTGAGCGACATCTCCGGAGACAAGAATGTCTGAAGCCCCAACTGTGTCAAGGTAAAGTTCGTTGTGACAGTATTGTTGAATAGTAATGAACGGTCAAAAACCTCAAAGCCATCTATAAAAGATGCATTGGGATTCACATTCATAGCCTCTATCGACACCAGGAATCCCCCATAGTTCTCTCCTCTCAAGTCAAAGATGTCGTAGTTGGAATACCTGAAAAACGATGTCACATCAAAGAGTACGGCCTTCTCATCCTTAGTATGTCCCTTGATCGGAAAGCTTCTGTAGATAGCTTCCATACGTGAACTCGAAAGGGCGTTCGACAACTCTTCGTTGTTCTTATCGTAAACGACATTGCCCGATCTGGTCTTAAAGACAACAAGAGAGTCTGTCTTGTCGATCACAAAATACTTGGTCGGTGCCGCATTGAACCCAACGAGAGAGAAGTCACTACTCCTCGTAATCTTGGAATTGAGGAGGAGTTCACGTCCCATCAATGAGACTGGTACCTCCAAGTAGTACTTTTCATCATACTTATGTACGGTGATCAGCCCCTTCTTGGTAGTGAGTTTACTCTTGTCGCTAAAGAGTCTCTTGTACACTGGATCCTCTCCTCCACTGGCAGCCTTCGACTGCTGAGAGAGAACAACAAGAGATAAAACCAGTAATGAAAGTATTGCTATAATTCTTGACTTCATATGCAGAACTTATTTCAAACTTAGACCAATCGTCTTAACCATCATCTCGTAGTGAGCTTTTGTCGCACCCGAAGACTTAACGATGCGAGACTGTGCTACCTCCTTGGCACGTACCAAGTACCCATAGAGATCTGAAGCATTGAGACGAGCAACCAAGAATCTATTGTCTGGAACCCATTCGAAGCCGCTTACCGGAGCATAGTTGTGAGCTGCACTACAGTGTGAACAACCTGAGTGAGAGGTATGTGCCTTCACAAGCTGCATAATCTCGTCATCGACAAGAGCACGACTGTTGCCACCGCCAGAGAATCTTCCCATCGCAAGGAGCGTAGAGACATAAGTATTCTGAAGCGTAATGTCCTTCTGCGTTAGTACTGCCGGACTCTTGCTCCACACAAAGTCAAAAATCATATCCATAGCTTGGAGTGAGGTAAATGCCTTAGTATCCATCCCTTCGTACATAGAGAGCATCACAGGAGATGTCATGATATAGCTCATGATGATATTACGCATTGCTTGCGCCGGCGAACCACTGATAGTCATCTTAGCACGAGCAGGTGACTCATCAAGCCAATCCATATCACCATACATTGCAAATAAGTATTGAAGACATTTCTTCTGATACTCTGGAGAAAGGGGTGCAAATCGTGGCATCTCATCGGCAGCTTTCACTTCGTTGAGGTATGCCCCACCGATATTACCCGAAACATGTGAGACATACTTCAGTATCTGACCAAGCAGTTCGCCGTAAAGAACTTTGGTACGTTCGAAATCTTCATCCTCATCTCCGATCCACTTTACCATATTGGCAGAGATGTACTTGAGGTTATTAAGGCCATAAGTAGTGGCTTTGATGACATCATCACCCAAGTCTTCCGATTGTGAACGTGGGTCCACTATCCCTTCAAACTGTTGCTTACCATATCTGAAGTAACTCTCCTTGCGTAAAGCATCGGTAATCCATTGGGAAGTGATCTTGGCTTCTTCCTCTGCGCTATTCACTCCAAATACAGGACGATAAGTCCAGTCTACTAGATATTGATCATACAAACCGAAACGAGGAGGGGTTAGCTTCACCCCTTTTTCTTTGTCTCCGGGTTGTGCTACATAATTGAACCGAGCATAGTCCATAATAGACTGTGTCGTGCCATACTTCTGGGTGAATGAAGGTGATCTGAGAGAATCGACAGGGATGGTATGTGATGCGTTCATGTTGTGCATGAACCCAAGGCAATGACCTACTTCATGAGCTATCACATAGCGGATAGCATCCCCGACAAGGTGTTGTGGGATTTCAACTTTACGAACTTCAGGATCTGCCTGTGATGTCTGAACAAAGAGCCAGTTGCTTACAAGCTTGATGACATCATGATATACATATACTGATGCCATGAGGATTTCACCAGAACGTGGGTCCACCCAAGATGGCCCCATTGCATTCTGAATATTGGTAGGTGCATAACGTATACATGAGTATTTAATATTATCGGGATCGAAGGTTTCATCATCGGTTGGGAAATCTTTGACCTGCACGACATTCTTAAATCCAATGGTTTCAAAGACCTCATTCCACTGAGATACCCCTTCTCTGACGTAAGGTTTCCACTGTCTCGGGAATGTATTGTCGATATAAAACACGATCGGCTTTACGGGTTCGACCAACTCTCCTCGCTTGTATGCAGCTGTATCTTTCGGTTGAATATTCCATCTATTAGCATAGAAGATAGATGATGAAGCCCTTGCCTCATCCGCAAGCTGTGAACGATGAGTAAAGAATACCCCAATACGATAATCTGCCATACGGGGACGGTATGGCTTTTCGCTCAGAAGCATTATCGAGCGTGTCATCTCGGTAGTGAATGGTTCATTGTTTGCAACTGTTGCGCCATTCCGTGCTGTCAGTGAAAACGTATATGACAATACTGTTGAGATAGAGACATTATCCTCAAATGCTTTTACCCCTGTCACATAAGAATTGGCTGGATTATACTTCTTGCTTAGTTTGAAAAACGCATAAGAGCCGGCCCCTCTATCAAAAGGAGTCATCAGATCATTGTCACTTAAGAAAAGATCCGTCATCTCTATTACTACGGCTGATGAATCAGGATTATACGCCAAGATCTTCATATTATCAAGAATGGGCGATGTCATACTGATATCCATAGCTTTCTTGATATCACTATTATTGGTCGTAAACGCTGTGCTTACTTGTCTGAGCTGTACGTGGGTATCATTCTTCGTAAACTTGACATGCAAAGGAGTAGTAGGTTTGGAACCGACTATCGCATGACCATTATCTGAAGTCTTGGTAACAGTAGATCCGATAAGCATCTCTCGCTCGAGGAGTTTGATAGGGAGTTCAAAATATATCTTGTCATCAACGACATGAATATCTATCATCCCCTTGGCTGTTGTGTGTTTTTTCTTGAAGAGTTTTTCATACTCCGTCTCTTTTCCCTTAGAAGTAGTTTGCTCTGTCTTTCCTTTGATCTTAAAGAATAAGAATTTCTTTTGGGCTGAGACTTCGCCTCCTATTATAAGGGGTAACAGAAGAAGTAATAAGAGTGTTCTTTTCATACGATTCATATATATAAAACATTATAAAGATAATCAATAACCAAGTGCGATAATATCCAGGATTTTACCAAAGCCTGTATATTCAATCACCTTCTCTTTAAGAAGTTCGCCTTCACCCATTTTATCCGGATCGATCGGAACGACACGTACAACCCCATCATTATTTCCTACTTGAGACACAATAACAAGGGCTTTCATATTATATGGAAGTTCTGAAGGGGCAGGCTTGATAAGAGGCAGGTCTTCTGACTTCGCCGCAAATTCACCTTGTACAAAGAGCTTTGCAAAGGAAATAGTTTCTCCTTGGAGAGTAAACTTAGGTGCGGCATTGACCTTTACTTCATTCCCAAGACCAAACGTAAACGCATATACATCGCTTGAAGTCACAACATATAATACATTCTCAATACGTGAGAAAAATGCAGACTTCGCCTTATTAAGTATCGCGACACCTTCAGCTGGAACTTTATAGATAGACTTTGCACGAGTCGCTTCTTCATCGCTCTGACTCTGATCAAAAACATAAACACCGTACGAGCCATCGGTTTTATTCTTCAATAAGAAAAACGATGTCTTAGCATCATAGCTAAAGTCTGCTGTAATAGCTTCCATACTTGTCATCTTTGCAGGATCAAAAGCAGATGTTGCTTGACATAAGCCAACTTTCTGTGTGCTCCCATACTTATCTGCTTTAGTGTAAGTATGAAATGATCCCGTACCCTCATCGAGCCACAGCACAAAATCTCTCTGAACATTTGCTCTGGAGGTTGCAGCATATATTGAATTACTTGGTTTTTCAGAAGCCAACGCATCAATCGGAAGCGAGAAAAGAGTATTCCCGTTTGATACAAGATTATAGTATCCTTCATTGCTTCCTAAAAAGAAAAACTTCCCTCCAACAAATATGTCGTTGACCTTAAAGGCATTGGTCTTGTAGACCACAAGTGACAAG
>JBHBLB010000016.1:0-13281 GCA_041791495.1 Porphyromonas sp. | reverse complement strand
GCGAATTCGTCGGTCGCTCCATGCCCGACGGTATGCTCAAAGACCTGCTTATAGACGGCGTGATTGGCGGTGTGGGCGGAGTCATTGTCTTTCTCCCCAACATCGTGATCCTATACCTCTTCATCTCAATCATGGAAGATACGGGCTATATGGCACGTGCCGCATTCATAATGGATAGGTTCATGCACTTCATAGGTCTCCACGGGAAATCATTTATACCGCTTGTGATGGGCTTCGGGTGCAATGTCCCTGCCATCATGTCCACGAGAACGATAGAGAGCCGTAACAGTCGGATGATAACGATGCTCATTATCCCCTTTATGAGTTGTAGTGCACGCCTGCCGGTTTATCTGCTATTGGCAGGAGCATTCTTCCCCAACTCTGCTGGGACGGTGCTCTTCGGGTTGTACTTCCTCGGTATTATCGTCGCAGTCGTGACCGCACTCGTGTTCAAGAAGTTCCTCTTTGCACACGAAGATACTCCGTTCGTCATGGAGCTTCCCCCGTATCGTGTCCCCACAACAATCAGTGTCTTGCTGCACATGTGGACAAGAGCCAAGCAATACCTTACGAAGATGGGAACAGTAATACTCGTTGCGTCGATCGCGATATGGGTACTTGGTTACTTCCCGAGATACGAAGCGACATCGGAAGGTGATATGATCGCTCGGTACTCAATGGAACACACAAGCGAGGAGACCCGGATGTTTGAAGAGTTGGATAAGTACCAACAAGTAGAAATGCTACAACAAGAGTACTCATACATCGGTCGGATAGGTCACACCATCGAACCGATCTTTAGCCCGTTGGGGTTCGACTGGCGGATGAGTGTGGCTCTCCTCACAGGAGCTGCCGCAAAAGAGATTGTAGTGAGTACAATGGGAGTTCTATATGTAGGGGATGGAGAGGATGACTTATTACTGATCAAGAAGCTTCAAAATGCCAAACGCCCTGACGGATCACCGCTCTATGATCCGGTCGTTGCCCTTGCTTTCATGATCTTTGTACTGATCTACTTCCCATGTATAGCTACTGTGGTCGCCATCGGGAGGGAATCCGGAGGGGCACGTTGGGCAGTCTTCTCGGCGGTTTACTCATGCGTTGTCGGTTGGCTACTGGCATATCTGTGCGTCGTGATCGGTCATACATTCTTCTTGTAGGGTATGGTACAAGAGATTATTACATACATTATCATAGGAGCAGTATTTATCTTCCTCGTCCGTGGTGCGATCCGGATGTTCAGACGTCCGACAAAGTCGAGCGGATGTGCCGGATGCAGCGGTTGCGACATCCGACCGGAAGGAGGAAAGGGAAAGGCAAATTGCTAAAGTTTTTATACTTTTGCACTACGCTTCTACTGCTCGTACTATGAATAGTAATCAAGACAATACGGCCGGCCCTCGCAAAGTGAGCGTCGAGCTACTCCGACAGATCGCCAGCTACGGTGCGGTCGGAGTACTTAATACCCTGATTACGGCCGTGGTGATATGGGTTACTCTGAAGAAGATGCACCTATCGCCCGAGCTTTCCAATGCGTTGGGTTATGCGGCCGGAGTCGTCAACAGCTTCCTTTTTAATAGTCGTTTCACGTTCAAGTCCCAGTACAACTGGCGGAAATTCTGGGTCTTCATCTCTGTCTTTCTGTGTTGTTACCTGCTTCAGTTCGGGGTGTTGAAGTGGTTGGAGTACAATACGGACATCGATGCGTATGTACAGCAGTTGATTGCGATGCTGTCTTTCAATGTCGCAAACTTCGCAATGAATAAGTGGATTACGTTTAGGAAATAAATATCTGCCCTATATGAGAGAAACATTGACGGTAATCATCCCGTGTTACAATGAGGAAGAAGTCATCGAGATGAGCTATCGACGCCTCGCCGACATTATACCAATGATGTCGGAGATAGAGGTATCGCTCCTCTTCGTTAATGATGGAAGTCGGGATCGGACTGCGGAGATCCTCAACGGTATTGCCGAGCACGACCGACGAGTCAAGGTATTGCACTTCTCACGAAACTTCGGACATCAGGCTGCTCTGACGGCAGGGATGCGTGCCACTTCCAGCGACTATGCAGCAGTGATAGACGCAGACTTGCAAGACCCTCCCGAGATCATCCCCGAGATGTTGCGCCACCTTAAGTCAGAAGGTGCGAGTGTAGTCTACGGAGTACGCAAGGAAAGGGATGGCGAGACCTGGTTCAAGAAGGTGACGGCGAAGATGTTTTACCGCTTCCTTAACTATATGAGTGAGTCCCGTTTCCCAGTAGACACTGGAGACTTCCGGGTGGTCGATCGCAAAGTAGTAGAAGTATTCAACGGACTTACCGAACACAACAAATACATTCGCGGACTTATCAGTTGGATGGGCTTTAAGCAGTGTCCTTACTATTACCATCGTCACGAGCGAGCTGCGGGAGAGACGAAGTACGGGTTGCGCAAGATGCTCAAGCTTGCCTTCGATGCCATCTACTACTTCTCGCTCAAGCCACTCAAGTTAGCCACGGGACTGGGCTTCATTTCCGTGATAGTGGGGATCTTATTGGGGTTGTGGTCATTCTTCGGTAAGCTATGGGGCTTCACTCACCCCGAGAGCGGATGGACATCAATAGTGACGATCATCATATTTTTCGGGGGTGTCCAGCTCCTCACCATAGGGCTACTGAGCCGTTACGTCGGGGTGATCTTCGATGAAGTAAAGAAACGCCCCGAGTATATTATCGCCAGAAGCGTCAATATGGACGGGAAGCCCTCCACAGAAGACCCGCAAACAAGCAACTAAATGATTATAAAGAAAGACGAGATACTTGCCGAGCTCACTGATAGATTAGGGCAAGACCTCATCAATTTGCTTGCCGATGCCGCAGAGAGTATCGGACAAGAGGCATACATCGTGGGAGGTTTCGTGCGAGATATCGTCATGGGGCGTCCCTCCAACGACTTAGATATTGTGACGGATGGTAGTGGGATTGCGTTGGCAAAGGAGGTTGTGCATCGCCTTGGTCGGTCAGCCCACCTCTCGGTGTTCAAGAACTTTGGGACTGCTCAGGTAAAGTGTCGTGGGCTTGAGCTTGAGTTTGTAGGTGCTCGAAAGGAAAGTTACCGTGCCGATAGCCGTAAGCCGATCGTAGAGGATGGCACCTTTGAGGACGATCAGCGGCGTCGCGACTTCACCGTGAACGCACTCTCCCTATCTATCAATAGAGGGGATGCCGGAAGGCTTATAGATCCTTTCGACGGTATAGGCGACATCGAGAAACGCATCATCCGTACCCCCCTTGATCCCAATACGACCTTTTCCGACGATCCGTTGAGGATGATGCGGGCAGTTCGCTTTGCATCGCAGCTCGACTTCACACTTCCCGATTACATCAAAGAGGCAATCCTGCGGAATGTATCCCGCATAGAGATCGTAAGTAAGGAACGGATCTCGGTCGAGTTCCTGAAGATCATGGCATCGCCTCGGCCATCCGTAGGCCTGCGACTGATGGAGGAGTGCGGTCTTATGCAAGAAGTCCTGCCGGAGGTCGTAGCCCTCAAGGGTGCAGAAACGAGAGAGGGGATAGGACATAAGGACAACTTCATGCACACTGTCATAGTTGTGGATAGACTCTCGGAGCGCACAGACAATCTTTACCTCAGGCTCGCTGCCCTCTTTCACGACATAGCCAAACCCGTTACGAAGCGTTACGAAGTGGGTGTGGGGTGGACGTTCTACAACCATAACTTTGTTGGCTCGAAGATGCTCCCTAAGATATTCAAACGTCTCAAGCTCCCTCTCGACGATCGCCTGAAGTATGTGCAGAAGTTGGTGAACCTCCATATGCGCCCATCCCAGCTTGCCGAAGATGAGGTCACGGACTCTGCCGTCAGACGGCTGCTCTTCGAAGCGGGCGAAGACATAGATGACCTTATGCTCTTGTGCGAAGCCGATATGACGAGCAAGAACCCTGTCAAGATTGCTAAGTGTATCGCCAACTTCAAGATCGTACGGGAGAAACTCATAGAAATAGAAGAGAAGGACAGGGTACGCAACTTTCAGCCTCCCGTCTCCGGGGAAGAGATCATGCAACTATACGGACTCTCGCCCTGCCGTCAGGTCGGAGACATCAAGGATGCTATCAAGAACGCTATCCTCGACGGGGTCATCCCCAATGAGCGCGAAGCTGCGCTCACTTTCATGACCGGGTATGTGGCAGAGCACTTCCCAGAGATACAGTCGCACTAAGGCATTGTAGTCACGATGTCGTACGGGTAGGACAACTCGGATAAATAAAAGAGCTGCCGGAGGCATTCCCCTCCGGCAGCTCTTTTATTATATGGTTCGCTTGGAGGGAAGTTATCGTTAGGCGGGAAAAGCGGCTCAAAAACTCATGAATAACCGCCTAGGGACTTCTATCCGTCCCTATCCGAAGTTGTTTGCAAGGACGGGAAACTAATAATCAGGAGTGGAAAACTAATTTTCAAGGGCTGAAAACTAACTTTCAGCTACTGAAAACGAGCTTATGTCCCGATATTCACAGGTTTGTATCCGCACATGAGGAAGTCTTCCGGGGCTACGTCTCTATCTACATAGGAGCAATCCTTTCGGGACTGTTCAGTAAGGATGCCTACCACTCCCGATACATCTTACCCACGTGTATCGTGTTCAGTGAGAGGACATCGAAATAAATTGTTATCTTTGCAGGGACTATACCAACACGGCTCGGTAGCTTAGCTGAATAGAGCATCGGATTCCGGTTCCGAAGGTCCTGGGTTTGAATCCCAGCCGAGTCACTATGTAAGCAACGGTTGTTCTGTAAATTGAGTGACTTTTTGCTTTTCATTCTCAATTATATTTGCTTTATTTGCACAGTCGGAGCGAGACTCTTCTCGCCCGGCGTCCGATAGACCGAACAACTAAATTATACTAAAGACATATCACCTTATGAAACACTTAGGCATTATCTCACTTCTTATTGGAGCTGCTATCCTGATATATAGAGGCATCCTTGGCAATCCGCAGTCCAACACATTGCTTGGTATCGGTCTGTTGCTCGTGCTTGTAGGCTTCCTCGCTCACATTATCATCAATAGAGCAAACAATAAAGAAGCTTGATAGTATAGGGGGACTCTCTTTCGTACTACGTACACTGAGGGTCGAGGTTAATAAAAGAGAGCCGGAGTATGTATGATCACATACTCCGGCTCTTTGTATTATTTCCCTCCCGAGTATCAATTTTCGCTCATTCTCCGTAACTTTGCTCACAAGACAAATACACATTGATGGAACTCTATCATAAGGTAGTCATACCGAAGTTTCCTCGGAGATATGACCACGGGACACTATTCTCGATGTGGGGCTCTTGCTTCTCCACAGAGTCGGCAACGTACCTTACCGATCGCCTTTTCAGCGTAATACCATCGCCTTTCGGCATCATGTACAACCCCTCATCTATGGCAAGAGGGATGAATATCCTCTTCGAGGGCAAAGAGTTCTCGGCAGACGACCTCTTCCTCTACGAAGGGATGTGGCACAGCAATATGCACCACGGGGCATACTCAGGCATAGAGCGTGACGAGGTATTGGAGCACATCAACGATGCTCTCAGGCGACTCAGAGAGTCGATGTCGGGAGTCGATGTGTGGGTCTTCACGTTCGGGACGGCATACGTGTACGAAGAGAGCACGCCGCCCTACGGGGTCGTGAACAACTGCCATCGGCGTCCTGCCTCGGACTTCAGTAGACGGAGGCTTACCGTAGACGAGATCGTACGTGAGTGGCACCCTATCATCTCCCGGCTGAGAAGCGATGGCTGCGATGTCATCTTCACCGTCAGTCCTATATGTCATTACAGGGATGGGGCACACGACAACCGACTAAGTAAGGCGACCCTTCACCTTGCTATCGATGAGCTGATGCGGCTCTGTCCTGGGACTCTTTACTTCCCGTCTTATGAGATAATGTGCGACGAGTTGCGAGACTATCGGTTCTATGCACCGGATATGTCACACCCGTCTCCCCTTGCGGTGGAGTATATCATGGAGCGCTTTGCCGAAAGCTGCATAGACCGACAGGCAACCGAAGCACTCTCCTCACGCTGGACGAAGCTACGTCGTCGCCTATCCCACCGCCCTCTTACGAAAGATAAAGAGCGTCTGGTACGTCACTACGAAGAACTACTCGGGGACCTTACACTCTTTCTACGGGATCACCCTCACGAGCTTGTACGGCAAGCCATCACAGAAGTGCAATCCGCAATCCGACAACTCCCATGAACTCATACCCCCTCTCATCCATAGCCTCTATACTCGGCAGCGTACATCCATGCGTAGATGACCGGACAATAGATATACTGCTGACCGATAGCCGCTCATTGACCTTCCCGGAGCGGACCCTCTTCTTTGCGCTCGTGACCGACAAAGGGAACGGACATAGATACATCAAAGACCTATATGCCAAAGGGGTACGTGCGTTTGTCGTGTCGGAAACAATCGATGAAGCCGCATTCCCTGAGGCATACTTCATCTACGTCAAGTCGACATTGCGAGCCCTCCAATCCCTTGCGACCGCCCACCGAAAGGCACTCCACATCCCAGTCATAGGGATCACAGGAAGCAATGGTAAGACTACGCTCAAGGAGATTCTCTATCAACTCCTGCATCGTCACCTACACGTGGCCCGCTCGCCTAAGAGTTACAACTCCTCGATAGGCGTACCTCTATCTATATGGGGCATATCTCCCACAGCAGATATTGCGCTTATCGAAGCAGGGATATCCAAGCCCGACGAGATGGAAGTGCTGGAAAAGATCGTACGCCCCACGATAGGAGTGATCACCAATATCGGTGACGCCCATCAGGAGAACTTCCAATCCCTCGACCAGAAGTGCATGGAGAAGCTACGTCTCTTCGCTCGAGCCGACATGATTGTCTATTGCGCCGACGATGAGATCATCACACGAGGGCTGGAGAGACTCTCTCTTCTGCACAAATCTATAGGATGGAGTGCACAGGACAGTACGGCACCGATCTTCGTTCGCCGAATAGAACGTGCCAGCGATCATACCATGTTGCACATCAATGTCCTTGGGAAACGCACCTCCTACCGCTTGCCATACACGGATGAAGGGTCTATTCACGATGTCCTGACCGCTATCACCCTCCTCTTGAAGGTACGTCCGTCACTCCTTTGGGACGAAGAATCCTTCACACATCTCGAACCCATCTCCATGCGCCTCGAGGTGATCGAAGGCGATGGTGGTATGATGTTGATCAACGATACCTATAATTCCGACTACGACTCCCTACGCATAGCCCTCGACCAGATGGTACGGCGCAACAGTGATGGGCGGGAGATGGTATTGATACTGTCGGAGATAAGAGAGAGCGGGACCCATCCTTCGGAGCTCTACAAGCGTATCGCAGGACTTATGGCTCGCTACTCTGTCTCACGCATCTATGCTATCGGCGATGCCTTGATCCGGCACGCCTCCTACTTCAAGATACCTATAAAGACGTACCGGTCGACAGACGAGTTCCTTGCCAATCTACCACGCCCAGAGCTTTCTGGCAAAGTCGTCCTGCTCAAAGGAGCACGAAGAGCTTGCTTCGAGCGTATCGTCCATGCACTCGAAAAGCATACCCACCAGACTATTCTCGATGTCAATCTGAGCAACATCGTACACAATATCGACTACTTCAGGAGCCTTCTCCCCATCGGGACACGCATCACGTGTATGGTCAAGGCGTTCGGCTACGGCACAGGCTCCTACGAGATAGCCCACACCCTCAAGGAACACCACTGCGATTACCTTGCCGTTGCTGTCGTAGATGAGGGCAAAGCTCTTAGAGAGCAGGGCGTAGACATCCCCATCATAGTGATGAATCCGGAGCGATCTACCTTCATCCACCTCATAGAGTACCGACTACAACCGGAAATATACAGCATCACGCTCCTTAGGGAGTTCATTCGTGTAGCAGACAGTCTCGGGGAAGTAGCATATCCCGTCCACTTGAAGTGGGACACAGGGATGCACCGCATGGGACTCTCTCCCGAGCAGATTGACGAAGTAGTAGAGCTCTTCCGTGGCACTTCATCCGTCCGGATCGCTTCGGTCTTCACACACCTTGCCACGGCAGACGACCCGGAGCAGGACGACTTTACGATCCAACAGCTGGACAAGATACGCTCCATCTCCGCTCGCCTCGCTACGGAAGCCCCATACCCATTCTATACCCACGCCCTCAATACCGCAGGCATCATTCGCTTCCCCCGGTACGCCATGGATATGGTACGGCTCGGGATAGGGCTCTATGGCATATCTCCCATGGCAACAAAGGGGGAGAACGGGCTGCGACCTGTGGCAGGGCTGCGTACCGTCATACTACAAGTACAGGAAGTACATGCGGGCGATACGATAGGATATGGACGTCGAGGTAAGGTAGATCGTCCGTCGCGCATCGGCATCATCCCAATAGGCTATGCCGACGGGATCGACAGGCGGCTCGGGAATGGCAATATCACGTTCCGTACGGCTGACGGTGTCCTAGTCCCTACGATCGGCAATATCTGTATGGATACCCTGATGCTCGATCTCACAGATGCTCCCGGAGCAGTCGAAGGGTCAGAGATTACCATCTTCGACGAAGAGCTCCCGATCGAGCGTATCTCGGATGCTATCGGGACTATTCCCTACGAGATCCTCGCAAGGCTATCGCCCCGAGTGGCACGTCGCTACTATCACGAGTAGGACTTATCGCAGCCTTCCCAATGACATACCGGAGGAGAAAGTCTCCACGAACCGCAACAAGACTTCTCTCCTCCCTTATCTGAAGTGATGATCCGGGGCTGAAAAGTAACTTTCAGCCCCGGATTATTGCTTTTCCGCCCCTGAAAACCAGTCTTCCGCACCGGAACACAAGGTTAGATCCCATTATTCAAAAGTTTGTGACGGCATAGAGCAAAGATTGTATCTCAGGATGGCATGAGGAATGCAGTATCCTGTAAGGGGGGTATATGCTTGAATTGTTGTAACTTTGTATCCTATGAGATTCGATATTGAAGCAATAGACGCCCGCTCGTCGGCGCGTGCCGGGATCCTACATACGGATCACGGCGACATACATACACCGATCTTCATGCCCGTGGGGACAGTAGGATCGGTCAAGGCCGTGCATATCCATGAGGTCAAGGATGATATAGGTGCCGAGATCATCCTCGGTAATACATATCATCTCTACCTGCGCCCCGGCACGGAGATACTGAAATGTGCCGGAGGGTTGCACCGGTTCAACGGGTGGGATGGCCCGATCCTTACCGATAGCGGTGGTTTTCAAGTCTTCTCGCTCACGCATAGACGCAAGATGAACGAAGAGGGAGTGCTCTTTCAGTCCCATATAGACGGCTCGAGACATCTCTTCTCTCCCGAAAGAGTGATGGATATCCAGCGCGCCATAGGTGCGGACATCGTGATGGCTTTCGACGAGTGTACCCCGGGCGATGCCGACTACAAGTATGCCCAAGAGTCCCTTGCGCTCACCGAAAGATGGTTGGATCGCTGCTTCAAACGCTTCAACGAGACCGAGCCTCTCTACGGTCACAAGCAATCCCTATTCCCCATCGTACAGGGATGTGTATACCCGGACCTGCGTCGCCAAGCTGCCGAAAAGGTAGCAGAGTATGGTGCCGATGGGAATGCCATCGGGGGGCTCTCCGTAGGCGAACCGACTCAGGCAATGTACGACATGGTAGAGGTGGTGAACGAAGTACTGCCCAAAGACAAACCAAGGTACCTGATGGGGGTAGGTACCCCTGCCAATATCCTCGAGGGGATAGAGCGAGGCGTGGATATGTTCGACTGCATCATGCCGACACGCAATGGGCGAAACGGTCAGATATTCACGTGGCAAGGGACGATCAACCTGCGCAACGCCAAGTGGGCAAACGACCACTCCCCTCTCGACCCTCAAGGGACTTCGTTCGTAGACAAGGCATACAGCCGAGCATACGTACGGCACTTGATGGTATCTCAGGAGATACTTGCCCTCCAGATTGCCTCGATCCACAATCTGGCATTCTACCTGGATCTGGTACGGACTGCACGCCGGCACATCATACAGGGCGACTTCACGCAGTGGAAGGCTTCGGTACTCCCTGCCCTTTCTCAAAGACTTTAACCTTGAACAATGAAGAAAAGGCTATTGAAATTTTACGAAAAGATCGGCATCCTGAGGATAGATCGCTACATCATCAGTAGATTTCTCGGGACGTTCGGTTTCATCCTGATGCTGATACTTGCGATTATTGTCGTAATCGACGTGCAGGAAAAGCTCTCCGACTTCCTCAAGCCGGAGGTGCCTCTCAGTGCTATCATATTTGAGTACTACCTGGCACTTGTCCCCTACTTTGCGAACCTGCTGGCGCCTTTGTTCATCTTTATCACGGTGATATTCTTTACCTCCAAGCTGGCGGCCCGGTCAGAGATTATTGCGATCCAGGCAGCGGGGATGAGTTTCCTCCGTCTCATGCGTCCGTACATGATATCGGCAGCGATCATAAGCCTGATCTCCTTCACGTTCAGTAGCGTAATCCTCCCAAAGCTCAACAAGACCCGCATAGAGTTCCAATACAAATACATCAAGGACAAAAAGGTAGTGGTGGACGACAACCTCCAGGTAGAGGTCTCTCCGGGAGTCTTTGCCTTCTTCGGCTCTTTCGATGCAAGAGATAACCAAGGGCGCAACTTCTCGATGGAGAAGTTCGACGGAAAGACGCTCGTATCCCGTCTCACCGCCGAACGCATCACGTACAACGGAGAGGACAGCTGGACAATCTCTGACTACAGAATACGAAACTTCGAAGGATTGTACGAACACACCGAAGCAGGGACTTCGCTCGATACCGTGATGATGTTACGTCCTGCCGACCTACTGATATCGGAAGCAGACAGCGAGCTTCTGACTACTGTGGAACTATATAACTACATCGAGAGCCAAAAACGTAGGGGCCTGGGCAACATAAAGAACTTTCAAGTAGAGTATCATCGCCGATTTGCCTCTATGCTTGCCGCATTCATCCTTACCATCATCGGGGTCTCTCTCTCGGCACGTAAGGTAAAAGGCGGGATCGGGCTCAATATAGCTCTCGGTCTGGCCCTAACATTCACGTATATTCTACTCTTCACGATATCGAGTACATACGCTATCTCGGGTGAGATGTCTCCACTCGTAGCAGCGTGGTTACCCAATATCATTTATCTCCCGATCGCTCTTCTATTCCTCTTCAAAGCACCGAGATAAACCCTCTTCCGTACAAGCCATGCCCCCGCTCTATGTAGAAGTACTCCTCCCCCTACCTTTCCGTAAGTGCCGGTACACTTATCTGGCACAAGAGGGTATGGATGAGAAGGACCTACTACACCGTCTTGCCCTCGTCACATTCGGTCAAGGGAAGATATATACCGGACTGATTGTAAGCGTGGGAGCGACACCGAGAGAGAAAATCTCCGGATACAAGACAATCATCGGCGTACTACCCTATCACCCTCTACCGGACCCAACGGTACAACTTATCGTTTGGGCTGCAGACTACTATATGTGCAGCGAGGGAGATGTACTGCGCTCGGTGGTGCCGGCATCGTATCGTCCCGACGGAGAGGCCCGCTATACTGTGGCTGAGATGGGCAAAGTGTCGGACAGCATAGCGATACTTGCCGGCTTACCTCGCAAGTTTACCCTGAAGGATATACGGAAGTTGTTGGGAGCGAGTGCGATGGAGACCTTTGCTCATCTGCTCAGCGAAGAGATCGTCGTCCGTGCCGACGAGACAGAAGATTTCAGTAAACCTAACACAATAAGGGGGTGGATCGTATCCCGACTCCTCGATGATGAAGAAAGAGTCTCCGAAATCCAGGAGCACTTCAGGCGTAGTGCAGCTGTCTCTCGCGTGCTCGCAGAGATCATTTCTACCCACAAAAAGGGGCAAGTATCCAAAGATGAGGAGATCCCTGTACCGCTCACCACACTGGCAGATATATATGGTGTAAGCCTTCCTGTGATACGTAAGCTGAGAGACTGCGGCATCTTCGTGGAGCATGAAGTATGTCGCTCCTCCACGACATCCGCACCTCCCCTCCTATCTTCTGGTGATGATACACTCTCACGCCTTATCACACAAGAGCTTTCTACCTCTTCCCAACGGATAATCCTTGCACACTCGGAAGGCACAAGACTCAATGAACGCATCCCCTTTTCGTACATCGGAAATACCATAGATCAGGGAGGGCAAGTGCTTTTGTTATTCCCGACGCTCGATGCTTTACATTCGACACTGGTGAGCTTCACAAAGGGGGCAGTGAAGGAATATCACTCCGGTACCTCCGTATCGAATAGGAATAAAGTGTGGTTCCAAGCAATGGCAGGAGAGAGAGGGCTCTTCGTTGGGCTGCGCTCGGCAGTATGGCTTCCATTATCCCGACTCGAAGCGATAGTCGTAATAGATGAGGAGTCCAACGGGTACCGACAGTACGAACCTGCCCCGAGGTTCAACGCTCTGCAAGTTGCGCTTATGCTCTCCATATTTAATAGATGCGTAGCAGTAATGAGTACAGCCACTCCCTCCGTAGAGCGGTATCTCTTGGCCCAAGACGGCAAATACAGGTATATCCACACCACGCCGCATACACCTCGGAAAGTAAATCCGGAGATGGTCTCGCTCAAAGAGGGGTTCAAGAAGAATAAAGTCCGGGGGAGACTCCTTTCGTTCGAACTGATGGATGCGATACGGCAAACCCAGCTCTCGGGCGGGAAATCCCTCCTGCTCTTTCACCGTAAAGGCTATGCAAGACAAGTCGTTTGTACCGAGTGTGCCACACCTTTGGTATGCCCTTCGTGCAATATCTCTTACCGCTATTTCGAAGGGCGCAACCTCCTTGTCTGCCCTCTGTGCGGAAAAAACCGGCAGACTCCAGATGTATGTCCGTCGTGCACGAACAAATCTCTCACCATGGAGGGGACAGGGATAGAACGACTGCACGAAGAGGTCCAAAGGATATATCCCGACGCACGGGTACTGATGTACGACGCTGCGGCAGAGCCATCGGTGATGAGCGGAGATATTATCCTGTCAAGCGATATGGAGCTACCGCACACTCTGCTCGACCAAGTATCGATGATTGCATTTGTGCAGATAGATCTCCTAACGACCATGCCGGACTTCAGGGCAAACGAGGTTGCCTATCGCCTCCTTTGCAAGTGTCTCAACGAGGCATCGCACCTCAAGACAATGATAATACAGTACCTCGT
>JBHBLB010000015.1:0-6036 GCA_041791495.1 Porphyromonas sp. | reverse complement strand
CACGGTCAGCGAGGGCACACTTGGTGGAGTCAAGACGACCTTCTACGACCTCTTCCGCGTACAAGACGGTAAGATCGCAGAGCACTGGGACGTAATCGAAGCCCAGACCGACCCATCGACGCACAAGAATCCTAACGGCAAGTTCGGCTTCTGATCCTATACAGAGCCAGACAACAACCATCGTCCGCTCCCGTCGAGACCTCGATCGGAGTGGGCGATGTGCGTCTACGATAACCCTCGGGTGCAGTTACAAACTTCTCAATATCGGGATATGAAGTTGTGTTCAGGGGCTGATTATTAGTTTTCAGCCACTGAAAAGTAGTTTCCCGCTCCTAAAAATTAGTATTCAGCCGCTGAAAATCACTTCAGATACGGACAAAAGGGATTATGTATCGGCACCTTTCATAGTTTACAGCGGGGATGAACGAACGCGACATCTATAAGCACTGCCACGCCTTACCCGTCCTCTCCCCGAACCGGAGCGGGCATCGTGCCCCCCGGGCAGTATTCGATCCCAGCGCGGAAGGTCAAAGAGTCGTATCGGGATGGTTGTTTCGGAAGTAAAGGTCTACGTTGCGCTTCATGCCCATATACTTGGCACGTGTCGCCGCAGTCCCAAAAAAGAGTGCGGCATACTGCTCTTCGGTGAAGGGACGCAGGCTCTCTTCGGTGAGCTCAATGATAGATGGGCGTGAAGGGAAATGGCGTGTAGGAGCGGGAGAATGGTTGAAGGGGCACACATCTTGGCAAGTGTCGCAGCCATAGATGCGATGCCCGAGCCGGTCGGCAAGCGATGGAGGGATCTCGCCTCTGTGCTCTATTGTAAGGTAGGAGAGGCAGCGACGGGCATCGAGTCCGGATGGTGAGAGTGCTCCGGTGGGGCATGCATCTATACATCGTGTACAAGCTCCACAGCTACTATGCAACGGCTCCGTCGGAATAAGGTCAAGCGTGGTGAGGATCTCCCCGAGGAAGACAAAACTCCCCACCTTAGGGATGATGATGTTTTGGTTCTTTCCGATGTATCCTATACCTGCCCGTGCTGCCCAGTACCGCTCGGAGAGGGGAGCGGTATCGACACAGACCCGATAGGTATGCGCTCCGACCTCATCGCCTATACGTTCGGCAAAGCGAGAAAGCAGGGATTTCAGCACCTTATGATAGTCTCTTCCGTAAGCATACTTAGACACTTGGGGAGCATCTACCGGTTGGAGGCGCGTGGGGAAGTAGCTTACTGCACACACAATCATGCTTCGTGCACCGTCGAGAAGCCCTCTCGGGTCGTGTCGGAGGGGGCGATGGTCGGCAAGGTAACCCATATCGGCATGGTACCCATCGGCAATCCAGCGATCGAAGTGTGCAACATGACGGGTCTCGACAGGGCAATCGAGGGAGGCTATCCCGATCTTGTCCAAGCCGAGCTCGTCAGATATACGTTGGAGTATGGGGAAGTGGTCGCCCATCGCCTGTGTCAAGGAAGCGGAGCAAAGGTGTACCCTTCGGCAATGAGATAGTCAAGTGCCCTGGGGAGAGCGTAACGGAGGTTGCGCTCCGCCTTGAGAGAGTCGTGGAAGACTATGATAGAACCGTTGCGGACGTACCGCTTCACATTCTCGAACGTCCGTTCGGGAGTCATCCACTTACTGTAATCACGCGTGACAAGGTCCCACATCACGACTCGATACTTCCGGCGGACCTTGAGAAGTTGCCGGATACGGAGGTGTCCATGTGGGGGTCTGAAGTAACGGCTGTGTATAAGTGCATCGGCCTCTTCGGTATCATCCACGTACCTCTTGGTGGTCGTCTTGATGCCTTGCAGGTGATGAAAGGTGTGGTTTCCCACCTCATGTCCCTCTGCAAGTACCTGACGGAACACGTCCGGATGCTTGCGCACATTGTCTCCGACACAGAAGAAGGTGGCCTTGATACCGCGCTCGCGGAGGACATCGAGCACCCATGGTGTAACCTCGGGTATGGGCCCGTCATCGAAGGTAAGGTACACAACCTTCTTCCCGTCCGTACTTTTCCTGCGCCACAGTGTACCGGGGAAGAAGAGACGGTAGAGAAGTGGCGGACGCTCGATCAGCATGATAGGTCAATCGGATTGGAGCAGATCATCTGTCTTGATCCAGCACTCGACGCAAGTCGATGTAGTGCTTCTCGTAGACGTAGTACTCTTCGCTGTACTTTTCAGTGAGTACTCCGCCGTTGAGACCGTCAAGTCTCAAGAGCTCATTGACGATCATGATGTACTCTTCTACCTCACGCAATACGGAGACGAACGTATTGGCATCGAGACGATGATACCAATGCAGGGCACGCAAGCTGCGTTCGATGATCTCTGCCGATATACTCTGTGCCTGCTCATGCTCGCCTGCTTTGTAGAACGATGCTATCAAAGGCAGGGAAGAGATGCCGTGAGGTACGACATCGGGTCGTATCGCTTGGAGCGAAAGGGCGAGCACCTCCTTGGCCCTCACCGTATCGCCCTTGGCAAGGAGCCCGTCTGCCAATGGAGCAAAGATCATACTTCGATAAGTCTCGCACGTACGACGGGCATTCTCATCCATATATACGCCGGCGACGTCTGCCCCACCCCATCTGAACTTATTCACTACATTGTCGTACATCGCTTCGACATCGATCTCGGTACCTGTCCCTTTCGTATGGAAAGGCATCACCTTGTAAGCCATGCCGGTCTGGCGGAAGTTGGGCGTCATACCTACACGCTCCGACTCGCCCACCGTGATACAGTAGTAGAAAGGTCGAGTGAGCTTGCTCTGGTCGAGCATATTGAGGATGACAAGCTCCTGCTTGCCGAGGTACCTCTTCTGTGAGAAGTCAAAGAGCATACGCTGATCTCCGACGAACGCAGTATCGCTCGGGGCAAGGACACCTCGGGCAATGAGTTCGTCGGCATTGTATGGGATGTAGAGCTTATTCGAGGGGATGTGATCTACTTCTTGTGCTATCTCGGGGAGACGTTTGTGCTTAGGGTCATCGGACGAGGCATAAGCCAGTGCCGTGGATACCTCGACAGTGTCCTTGACAAGCGGGAAAAGGTAAACGATACTCCGTCTGTCGCCTCCATATTCCCTAAGACCCCAAGAGATAGGTAGGGCCTTGGAGTCGTAAGCATCCTTTTTCATCTGTTCGATGTACCAGTCGGCTTGGAGATAAGATGTATTGCAGACACGAAGGTCTTGGCGCACCCCTTCCACCTCTTGTGCGTACCAAAGCGGGAAGGTATCGTTATCTCCGTTGCAGAAGATTACGGCATTCGGTTCGCAAGACTCCAGATAGTTGCGACCGAAGTCCGCAGCTATACGCCTACCGTTCCTATTGTGATCATCAAAGTTCTCGACAAAGACGAGCGTCGTAACCCCAAAACAAAGTAAAGTCGATACGACAGCTGCGCCGGTATGATTACCCTTGATATACTTCTTGAGCGATTCATAAAGTGCCGGCACCGCAAAGCCAATCCATATACAAAAGGCATAGAACGACCCTGCAAACGCATAATCTCGCTCTCTGACCTGATACGGAGGCTGATTGATATACAACACGATCGCAAGTCCGGTCATAAAGAAGAGCGCAAACGTTATCCAAAATGCTTCTTTCCCTCGCCTCTTGTAATTCAACTGAAACAATAACCCTATGATACCAAGTATAAGCGGTAACATATAGTATCGGTTGTAAGCCTTATTCTCCTTGATAAAGTCGGGCAGATCATCCTGAGGTCCAAGGAAGAGAGCATCGAGAAAAGGTATGCCGGTAAGCCAGTTTCCCTTTGTCACTTCCCCCTGTCCCGGGAGGTCATTCTGCCTTCCGCTGAAGTTCCAAAGGAAATATCGCCAATACATATAATTGACCTGGTAGGCGAAGAAGTAGGTAAGGTTGTCTCCGAATGTAGGCAAGACGACACTCTTCGGTTCGCCACGGTCGGTGACCGTGACCGTCTTCCCGGTCTGACGGGACCATATACGGTAGCCCTCGGGATAGTGTGCCATGGTGCTGTTGTATACTCTCGGGAAGAGCATCATCATATCACTGCGATATACAATCTCCTTAGAGGTGTAAGGCTCATAGCGATCTTTATCTTCGGGATTCATCTTCTCAGCACGTTTCCATATACGAGTTTCCTTCAGTTTCATGCGTCCGTCGCTTTGGTATTCCGGCAAGGAGGCATAGGATGGTCCGTACAAGAGGGGTGCCTTTCCGTACTGTTCGCGCGACAAGTAGTAGTTGAGCGAGAAGACATCTGAGGGTGTGTTCTGATTCATTGGTATATCCGAATTGGCACGTATCAGGATCACGCCATAAGTTGATACGCCAACAAAGAAGACAAACATCGCTACACTCATCACATTGATGGTACGCAGATGAAGTGGCTTGCCCTTAGAAAGCTTAAACAGATAGAAACCCAATCCTCCGATGATAAGCACAGGGACGACCCAACTTGAGCCCATAAACGGGATACCTATCAAGACAATAGAGCAAAGGAGCGCAATGCGCAGCAACATGAAATTGGTCGGACGGCGCACCGTTGCCACATAAGTCGTCACAAGTGCCCCAACGAGGAGGAGGATATGTACCGCCAAACCGCTATTGAATGGCAGGCCAAACGTATTGACGGCAAGTACGTCAAACCATCCCGCTACCTTAGGCATCCCCTGAACGATACCGAACATTATGATACCGATCAGGGCAAAAGATGCAACGACAGCGACTACTCCACCTTTCCATGTCGGGTTATCGTACTTCTTGAAGTAGTACAAGAGTGCCATTGCAGGGATACAAAGGAGGTTGAGGAGGTGGACACCGATACTCAAACCCATGAGATATGCGATCCCGATGATCCAACGATCCGACCCCGGGCTATCGGCACTCTCTTCCCATCTCAACATAAGGTAGAAGACCAGAGCCGTAAAGAAGGATGAGAACGAATACACCTCAGCCTCCACGGCACTGAACCAGAATGTATCGGTAAAGGCATACAACAACGATCCGGTGAGGGCTCCTCCGAGAGCAGCATACGCCTTTCCTTTCGAGAGTCTACCATCTCCCTCTCCATTGTCCCTAATAGACATGGTACGACGAATAAGATGACTGATCGTACGAAAGAGTAAAAGGATCGTCAAGCCGCTTAAGATTCCACTCATGGCATTGGCAGCGAGTGCGACCGAAGCCTGATCTCCCGGGAAAAAGGTCGAAAAGAAATTGTACACCAACATATAAAATGGAGCACCGGGTGGGTGACCGACTTCCAGTTTATGGAATGTAGTGATGAACTCTGGGCAATCCCACGGGCTCGCGGACTTCTCCATCGTGATGAGATATACTACCGTTGCTATGACAAAGACGGCATAGCTAAGGACTCGTTCCCATATCTTGTATGTCTTTTGTAGCATATATATTATGTTGTTTGCTGCACTTGGACTATCGCTCTCTATATTATTGAGTCCCGCAAATTTAGCAAAAATCCCCAACTCCTCTATTCATTTATCTCTACGCCTCCTGAACTCCTTATATACAGGTATCCCTACAAACGCTGCACTCATCGCGATGATCAATATCAAAGGCCCGTCTATGCGCTCGCTCTTCGTCAATACGAGATAGACAAGGACGAACCATAGCACCACGATACACGCAATCTGAGAGTTGGAAAGTCGCCTCCGGGGCGGATTGGGGTTCGGTAGGCGGCTCATGCTTTTCCGATACTGTCCGACAGATAGATATATAGGAAGAGAGCTCCCAGTATAGCTGCGATAATCAATAGCAGCACCAGTATCTGGGCAAATAGGGATGCGTTGCGCATAAAGGGCAGAGGCCCGTGCCACGCTTTATCGTCGAGGGCATCTGCATGAGGGACACGACCACTGGCAATGAGTAGCTCGAGAGCTCTGGCGTAGTCGGTATTGCGCACCATCACAGAGATACCGCCTGTGATACCTCTCACTCCCGCAAACGTATTGTGCAGGACTTCTCCCTCCACGATAGCGTCTATCCCATGAGCTGCAAGGTAAGCCACAGCAT